>JBEPXR010000150.1:0-6667 GCA_041641775.1 Desulfobia sp.
TTTCATTTCCTCGATTAGCTGAAGGACAGTAACCGAGAGGCTGGAATGCATTTGTCTCCTTATTCCCCTCCCGATATAGTACATTCTCCTCTTTTTGACAATCCCGTCACTCCAGCCGGCCATTTCTGGTCTAAGAGATTGGGGGTGAAGCTACGGAGCAGGGACAAAAATGCAGAGGCAAGTATATCTTGAAAAGGGGGGAGCATTGGCGACATTATGAATAATTATTAAATTTAAGGTTTTACATTAATATCTTATGCTGTTAAATACAAGAATGATTTCAGAGCTTGCCTCGATAATCGACAACCTGGCTATCAGGCCGGTATGATAAATTTTTTCATTATATTATCTGGAAATTTGCAACTTTTTCACTCTATTCCTTGTCTATGTATTGATGGTGATGAAAGTATTTTCTTACCGGAAATACAATGAGTTCTAGTAAATTTTGTTTTGCAGCCCTGGCTATTAATCTATGACAGTTATAGCGAATAAGAATGAGAAAATCGGTGAACTACTGGTACGTAAGGGGAAAATTAATCAGAATCAACTGGAAAGGGCGTTGTCGCATCTGGAGACAGTGCCCCATAAAATTGGGGAAATCCTTATTTCTCTTGGTTTCATAAGTGAACAGGATCTCGTGGAAGCCCTTTCTGAGCAGCTTGGGTTGTCATGCTATCATCCTGAAAAAGATGACGACTTTCTCCCCTTCAATATCTCCAGCTCATTTCACAAAGACCATCCCTTTGCCCTGTTGCGGCGGAACGGCAACAATATCCTTATTACCGATAACCCCCTTGATGGCGACCTGCTTTCTGCCGCCGAGGCCCTGAACCTTGAGCCTTTCGAGATTCAGCTCACCACAGACGGTGAAATCGATAAGATTCTGGAGGAGTACTATGATCTTGGCGTGGAAACCGAAGAGGAAGCCAAGGTTATTGATGAGGCAGATGTCGATCGTCTCAAAGATATGGCATCCGAAGCTCCGGTTATTAAATACGTCAATAATCTTATTGAAACCGCGGTGGAACGGCGGGCCAGCGACATCCACATTGAGGCCTTTGAAGAGGGACAGGTTATTCGCTTCAGAATCGACGGGATTCTCTATAATTATGAAATTCCCCCGGCAACGATCCAGGCCGCTATCATCTCCAGGACGAAACTCCTGGCCTCTCTTGATATAGCAGAAAGGCGAATTCCCCAAGATGGCAAGATATCCACAAGAATAGGGGGCATGGAGGTTGATCTGAGGGTTTCCACCATTCCCACCATTTATGGAGAAGGTGTGGTTATCCGTATCCTGGAAAAAGGGGCGATTATTCTCGATATGGACAGCCTTGGGATGGCAGAGAACATGGAGGCTCGCTTTAAGCGGATGATCACTCTGCCCAGCGGAATCATCCTGGTCACAGGACCTACCGGAAGCGGAAAAACCACCACTCTCTACTGCGCCCTTAACCAGATCAACTCAGAAAACAACAAGATTATCACCCTGGAAGATCCGGTTGAATACCAGCTTAAGGGAATCAACCAGATTCAGGTCAAGCCTGAGATCGGTTTGACCTTTGCCAAGGGGTTGCGTTCGATAGTCCGTCAGGATCCCGATATCATCATGGTAGGTGAAATTCGGGATCTGGATACCGCCGAGATCGCCGTCCAGTCTTCTTTGACCGGACATCTCGTCTTCTCGACGCTCCATACTAATGATGCGCTCTCTGCTGTAACCCGGATGGTTGATATCGGAGTGGAACGATTTCTTCTTTCTTCATCACTGCGCGGGGTTATGGCCCAGAGACTGGTGAGAAGGATCTGCCCCCATTGCCGGACGGTCAGGGGTAGAGTGGCAGAGCTTCTGGGCTATGAGCCTTCTGCAGGCGATTTTGAAGTTTATGCCGGCAAGGGCTGCAATAATTGTCACTCCACAGGATATACAGGCAGAGTGGGGATATATGAACTGGTCAGTATGACTGAGAAGATGTGCAGGGCTCTATCCCAGGGAGTGGGATTGTCCGAACTCGGAGGGATCGCTGCTGAAGAAGGTTTCCGGACCATGTTCGAAGACGGTTTGCAGAAAGCCAAGGCAGGTATAACTTCATTGGCTGAAGTGGTCAGGGTTACCGGAGGAAGCGAGGATGGGCTTATATAAGTATTCTGCAATTGACAGATCTAACGCAATCAAAGATGGAGTTCTGGAAGCTTCTGACAAGGAAGAAAGTGCCAGAAAGCTGATCAGTCAGGGGCTACGTCCCCTCCATATTGATGCCTATCGCGAGAAGGGCCGCGACAGAGGGCTCGGCCACAGACTCCGCTTCAAGTTCAGCAGCAGAAAAATTACCAAGGCGGACATTAATTTTTTTACCGACCAGGTCACCCTGCTTCTCAAAGCCGGACTTTCCCTGGACAATGCCCTGCGGGTAATGAGGCGCAATAGTCAGAAAGAGGCATTTCAGGAGTTTGTCGGCTCCCTGGAAAGAAAATTGAAAGAGGGCAAATCTTTTTCAGAAGCCCTTGCCGATTATCCTCATTTCACCCCGATGTATATCAATATTGCCCGGGCCGGGGAAGAGGGAGGTATTCTTCCCCAAATGCTCACCAAGATTGCCGAGTATCAGGCGACTTTCCGGGAACTCAAACAGTTTATCGTCTCCGCCTCTATCTACCCTCTCTTTCTTCTGCTTGTTGGATTTGTAGCTGTCATTATCCTGATCACTTCCATACTGCCCCGGTTTGAAATGCTCTTTGAAGGAATGGACCGGGAACTCCCGGCAAATGTCGAAATACTCATGTCTCTGTCGGGTTTTTTGAGCGACAATATGTTGGTTGTCCTTGGGTTCCTTGTTTTCGGAGTTATCTTGATCGTCCGATATCTGCGGTCCGAGCAGGGAAGGAAATTTTTTGACCGCCAGGCAGTCAGGATTCCGGTGCTCTCAGGGTTTATTCAGGGATTGGAAACCACCAGAATATTTCGGACCCTTGAAGCTTTGGTCAAAAACGGTGTTCATCTGGCCACGGCTCTGAGGATCACCAGCGGGGTTGCGGTGAACCATCTCTATCGCGAGGTCCTCAATCAGGCAACCCAAGCCCTCAAAGAGGGCCAGCGGGTCAGCGACAGGCTGAAGGGGGGGGCACTTCTGCCTGATATGGCGGTAGACCTGCTGTCAATCGGCGAGGAATCAGGTAAAGTAGGTGAAGTTTGCGGTCAGATTGCCGATCATTATGATCAGGAATTGCGCAACAGAGTGAAGAGGATGATTGCGCTTATCGAGCCTCTGTTTATTCTTTTTATCGCTCTTGTTGCCGGTTATATAGTGGTATCCATGCTGTCCGTCATTCTGAGTATTAACAGCATTGCAGGATAAATGGAGAGGACGTCTTACAAACCGGGGTCTGAAAGAAAGGGAAAGGTACCTGAAATCAGAGCTGATGATTCTTTCAGGGGATTTTCCCTGTTTGAGATGCTGATTGTCCTGATCATGTTATCAATAATTACCGGTGTCAGCGCCCCGGCGATAGGCAAGTTTCTGGACAATCTATCTTTCAGGAAGGAGGTCGACAAGGTTGCTTCCCATCTTCGCAAATACAGGCTTCAGGCTGTTACGGAAGGTAAAAAAGTTGCCGTATGGCAGGAGGGTCAGCAATTCTTCAGCTCCGGACTAGGGAAGGAGACAGGACAGCTATGGTATGAAGGGTCGGCCGGAAAAAGTCTGACCATGGAGCCGGCCCTGCTTGTCTTTACACCTTACTCAACCGCCACGCCGGCACGATTATCATTAATTTATGACGGCCGGACAGCCACAATCAAAATGGATCCTCTTTCCGGTCTGCCAGTTGTTCAATGAACCGGAAGTATAAGTCTCAAATGAGGCCGGTCTTTTCATTCACCCCAATGGTGGCCGCAGGCAGGGCCGTAGGCGACAGCGCCTGGAGAAAAGGGGGAGGGAAAACTGGTTCGGAGCAGGGTTTCACCCTCTTTGAACTGCTGGTCGCGGTTTTGTTGCTGGCCATGATCTGCTCAATGATCTATTCTGCGCTTAATGTCAGCATACGTTTTTCGGACAAGGCGGACAGGAAACTGCTTACCCTGACCAGGGAGTATGGCATCCACGGCCTTATCAACCGACAGGTCAGAAACGCTTGGTTCGATCCGAGGCGGACAAAGGTTATCATCTCGGCCAGCAATGATCAGCTCAGGCTGGTAACCAGATCGTCTCTTCTCTATCCCAGGGCAGGACTGGTCCTGGCCTACTATCGCTATGAACCGGTAGAAGATAAGATATACTATGTGGAGAAACGGGACTACTACAATCTGGATTATGACGAGGATTACCGACCGCCTCGTGAGGATATGTTCCTTTTGATGGAAGATTCAGGAGGTATGGACTTCAGCTACAGTCCCAGGGAGAATAAGGTTGAGCTCATTCACCGTGATAAACACTATGAATTTGTACCTGGCTGCCCGCAATAGGCAGAGTTCTGGAATCAGCCGTGGAGAGCAGGGCTTTACCCTGCTGGAAGTCCTCATCGCCGTTGTTATCCTGGGACTGTCCTATGTCGCTGTCCTGCAGAGTTTTTCTCTCTCCATGCGTAACATTGTCAGGATTGAGGAAGAATTGACCGCCGATTTTGGAGAATCATACAGGTTCCTTTTGGATGCCCGTTTTGGTGAATCTGGAACCTACACTGAAAAAGAACCGGGGCAGGATTACCTGGTCGGCAGGCAGTACAGGCTGGTGCAGATCAGCTCTGAGAACGGGGAATTGGTGACTCTCCGGTTGGACAGGATGTAAGGGGAGCTGGTGTTTCAAAAAGGAACAGAGACAAATGCGGGATTCGCCCTGGTCCTAGTTATCGTAATTATGCTCCTGGTCAGTTTCCTGGCGGGTCAGTTGATTCTCAATGTACGAACCGAACTCAATATCCTCCATAATAAAAAGATCAGGGAGAAGGAACTCGGTCTTGCCCAGGCAGGGGTGAATCTGGCTATTTTTCGCCTGATTGATGTGCCACTGGAGGATCTTGGCCAGGAATGGAATAATTTTCTGACCGGATATGGTTATACGGCTTATCTGCCCACCGGCCAGGTAATCTACAGGGCTGTCAATGAGTCCGGTAAAATAGACCTGAATCATTTCGACAATAGGTTTTTACTGCTTTTCCTGGAATATATGAGGATGGGCAGAGAAGAACGCCAGACAATACTCGATTCGCTTCTCGACTGGCGGGACAAAGATGATCTCCACCGCCTTAACGGAGCGGAAACAGAGTATTACCAGGAGCTCGATGACCCGTACATCCCCCGAAACGGGAATTTTATTGATCCCGCTGAATTTTTTCTGATAAAAGGAACGGAAAAACTGGCAGGACGCTTTGAGGCTAGAGAAGTATTCACGGTCCATAATAGGGGCAAAAAAATTGATTTCAATAACCTCTCACCTATCATGCTTGATTTTCTGGTTCAGGGAGATGAACTGAAGAAGAAGGAGTACTTCGAGGCCAGGCTGCTGCAGGGAGAGCTGGACAGCAATCAGGCCAGACGGATACTGGGAGATGCCAGGTATAGCCAGTGTGCTCCCTTTCTCACCTATACATCCACCAGCAGGTACTACAGCATTGTTTCAAAGGGAGATGCGGGTATAGAAAATGAGGAGGAGATTACGGAGACTTCCGGAGCGGCCATGGAAATCTATGTTCTTATACGAAAGAGGGGAAACAGGATTAAATATTTTGCCTGGGATGAGGGCCTGACATGAGTGATTTGCTTGAGGTCGACATCGGCAGTACGGGGATCAGGTTCTCCTGCCACAAGGGAAAGAAAGAGGTTGATCTGTTTCTCCCCAGACCCGTAGAGGATCTGGGAAGCAGACTGGTTGAGTTTATCAATGACAATCGTCTGGGCTCCAGGCCGCTGATGTTCTTTCTCCGGGAGGATCTGCTGTTCTTTAAAAAGTTTTCTCTTCCCTTGCAGACCGTCAATGTCAAAGAAGCTGTACATTATCAGTTGTCCGTACTCACCCCGTTTGCAGAGGATGCGCTTTATGATTTTACTGTTCACCGCGGGCGTAAGGACCAGGAGGTTGCTCTTTATGCGGTGAAAGGGGATGAGGTAATCCCTTATCTTCAGCAGGCCGCAGGTGAAAATTTTCGTATCCTCGGAATATATCCGGCCAGCCAGCGTTATGTAACCGGAGCCATCAGAAATAAGGGGTGGGGACTGCTGACCGGCGGCAACCATCCTAAATTGCTCTCCTTTGACGGCTCCCGCCTGCAGGACAGATCCTTGTGGCTTCGTCCCCCGGATTGGGAGAAGATGGACGAAGCTGGCCTTCCCGAGGTAATTTACCAGACCGAAGACTTGGGGCATGGCGAACGGTTCAGAAAAGCCGAGGAACTTCTCTCTGATCCTCCTCTGTTGAAAGAGTACAATCTGCTGCCGGCGGAATATAAACGGCCCGATTACCTGCGGTACGGCCTGATAATTTTCGTCATCTTGAATGTGGTCGTCCTGCTTGTCCTGGGAGGTATAAAGGAATACAAGATCAGGGAACGTCTCAGTTCACTTCAGACTGCCGTGGAAAAGGTGGAGCCCCAGGTCGAGCAACTGCAGCGGTTGCGAGCCAGGGAGAAAGAGCTTAATGCTGCCATTAAGCAGATCGAAAACGTGGAAATCAAA
>JBEPXR010000151.1:0-6630 GCA_041641775.1 Desulfobia sp.
GGCCTGATCCTTTCCCGCGTAAACGCAAACCAGGGGAGCAACATCATGTCCGCAGAAAAACCATCAATTGTCAGGGCTCGTGATATCATGCACAAAGGCATTGTCAGCATCGACGGCATGGCCAATGCCCATGAAGCCGCCGCCAGAATGAGGGACGAACAGGTATCCGCTCTTCTGGTGGACAAACGGCACCCGGACGATGCCTGGGGTATTGTTGCCGTCCAGGATCTGATCCGGGGAATGATCATTCCGGGGCGGCCCCCTGAAGCCGTGAACGTCTACGAGATTATGACCAAGCCGGTCATCACTGTCCCTGCGGACATGGATGTCCGCTACGTGGCGCGGCTTCTCTACAGGATTGGAATTCGGAGGGCGCCGGTGGAGGAGGAAGGAGAACTCATCGGCATGATCGCCCTTTCCTCCCTGATTCTGGATAATAATCTCTTTACCTGAAGATAAAATCACGGCTGTCCCCTTGCTCTCGATAACAGAGGGAATCCCGGTCCGGTAGCAGTCGTTTGAACAGATCGACGACAAGGCCGAGTCACTCTGGACGGAATTGCTGAAAAAATACAAATTTCAGATTTTTTCCGCTATTATTTCATTGCTATTAGATTAAGTATCTGGTACTGGTGTCCTATGTTATTGTAGTTTTATGTGTGAAAAGAGGTATATTGCCCTGCAAACAGCTTTTGCGGGCTTCCCTTATCATACATAAATGTATTTGCACATCATATTTAAGGAGTATGAAATGACGGAAGGTACGGTAAAATGGTTCAATGAGGCAAAAGGATTTGGTTTTATTGAATCAGAGAATGGAGGAGACGTTTTTGTACATTTTTCAGCTATTCAGGCGGAAGGTTTCAAGACCCTGAAGGAAGGCGAGAAAGTCTCTTTTGATGTAGTGGAAGGCAAAAAAGGGCCTGCAGCTGAGAATGTAATGAAATTATAAAATAGATACGATTTACATTCGAACCTCATTAACCCCTTGGGATTTTTCCCATGGGGTTATTTTTTTGCTTAAACTCCCAAAGACATGCGATTGGTTCGGCCCGGCATGGACAGTGGGTTGATTTTTAGATAGGATGCTACTAAAAAAGGAAGAGAAATTATGGAATGCGTGAAAGCCGAGACCATTTATACCGGAACCTCTGTTATAAGAGATTCCTGTCTTCTCTTTGAAGGCGACAGAATAATGGGCATTTCCGACCATGAAGAAGGAACCCTGCAAGGCTCCTTTTCGGTCATAACTCCCGCTTTTGTCGACCCCCACAGTCATATATCACTGGTAAGATCCGGCGAACCCGAGGCGGAAGAAGAGGCCAATGATACCCAAGATCCCATAATCGCCCTGGCTGACGCTCTGGATTCCGTCCAGATGGACGACACTGCTCTTCAGGATGCGGTGGAAATGGGAGTCCTGTATTCCTGCGTCCTGCCGGGAAGCGGCAATATCATAGGCGGGCGCTCGGCGGTTATCCGCAATTATGCCGGCAACTCCAGTAAGGCGCTGGTCATGCGGGCAGGTCTCAAGGCCGCCTTCGGCTATAATCCAATGTCCACCCAGAACTGGAAGGGGACAAGACCATCCACCCGCATGGGGGCCATTGCCATACTACGCCGGAAGCTTGACGAGGTCAGGCAGAAAGAGCTGCACTGGAGAGAGGCAACCGGGGAGAGAAAAGATGAGATCACCTTTACAGCCGAAGAAAAGGTATTGATCGAGGTCCTGAATAAACGTACCGTACTTCGCACTCATGTCCACAAAATTGACGACATAGCCGCACTGCTGCGCCTGGTTGATGAATTTGGGATCAAGGTAACCGTTGAGCATGCAATGGACGTCAACCAGCCGGAGATTTTCAGGGAACTGCGGGAGCGGGATATCATGGTGACCTACGGTCCGGTTGACGCCTTTGCCTACAAGGTTGAGCTCAAGCATGAAAACTGGCGCAATATCAAATATCTGGTCGAATCCGGAGTCCATTTCGGTATCATGTCGGACCATCCGGTTACGCCGGCCCGTCAGCTCCTCCTTCAGGGGCGCTGGCTGCTCAGGGCGGGCTGCTCCAGGCAGCGGGTGGTAGAGCTTTTTTCCAGGAAGAATGCGGAAATACTCGGGCTGGACCAGCTTGCCGGCAGCCTGGAACGTTATAAATGGGCTTCCTTCGTATGCTGGAACGGCGACCCTTTTGACCTGGCCAGCTATCCTGTGGCGGTATACGGAGAGGGAGAACTTCTTTACACCGAGAAGGAATAGGGATCAATAAAAGATTGCAGGATTCAGATCCCGAATCAGGGAGTTCTATGGTTATGTCGGAATCAAGCCGAAAATCACCGGAGGAAAAATTTATCGAGATATTCGGACTCGCCGCTCTCCAGGGTGGAAGCGTAACCCGCTATTTGCAGAAGGAGATCAGCCTGCAGGAAAAGCCCGGAGAAAAGACTCCGGAGAGTGCCGCACTTACTGCCGTCGATCTCGCCGTCCAGGAGGTCATTCTCAGGCTGCTGATCCGTTTTTTTTCGGACTCGGCAGTGGATGCCGAAGAAGATACCCCGACCGTCTCCCACTTTATGCCACCTGGAAACAGCCGGTCTCTGATCGTCATCGATCCTGTGGACGGCACCCTCAACTATGCCAGGGGTTCCGATGATTATGCGGTAATGGCCTCTTTCATTCAGAATGGATTTTACCTGGCCTCCTTGATCTATTTTCCCGCCGGAGATGAGATGTACTGGGCCGTCAAAGGCAAGGGGGCCTGGTATGGGAAGGGAGAGGAAATATCCCGGCTCGCGATAGGAGAGTCTCTGCCCGATCTCCTGCTGGTTTCTCCGAGAGTTGGTGAAAATTATCGACAGCTCCTTGCTGACGTGGGGCTGAAAATAGAACAGTCCCACTGTTCCGCCGTGGATTCGCTGGCTCCGGCAATGGCCAGGGCCAGAGCCGCGGTATCCACGAAGAAGCTCGATCGGCGGCGGGCCATCGGCTTTCTTATCACCAAAGAAGCCGGAGGATCTATCATGGTGGGAGGCCGGCCTTGGTCAGGAGAGGATCCGGAGAACCTGGAAAATGTCTCCCCCAGCTTGGCCGCCTCTACCACTGAACTCGGTTATTCGCTCCACAGCATCGTTGCCGGTAACTGACAGCAACTTATGAAATGTCGGTGCAGTAGCAGCTCTTCATGCTTTCCAACCTTGATCTGCAGGGTTGGAAAGCTTTAACGACTCTTGCCCATTTCTTTTCGGCCCTTTCTATTAAAGGCATCTCGAGAGATGAAATGGCCCTGTGACCAGTACCACCCTATTCGATTCCTTTACCCGTAATGGTTCGTTGGTTTCAGATCGGAGCAGCAGTATTCAGCTGCCGTTTTGTATGTAATCATGGGCCCAGTCCAGAATCGGTTTGACCCGGTCGCACACTCTGTTTCTTGCCTCAGAAAAAGTCAACCAGCGATAATCGTGATGCTCCGGGCGGCCAATTTCGGGATTCACCGGCAGGTCGACCTCTCCTTCCGGAGACTCGGCCAGGTAGTAGCGGGCTATTTTACTATACTTGCCATATGGCCAGGTTTCACGGAAATCGTAGCCCCAATGGAAATTGAGGTCAGTCAAGGTGGTTTCTTCCTCCACCTCCCTCACCGCCGCTTCCAGCGGCCTTTCACCGTTCTCAACCAGCCCCTTGGGAAAATCCCAGTATTTGAAAACCCGCAGGAGCAGATAATACGGCGTATCATTCTGGAAACGGACAATAACTACCCCGGCTGAGAGAGGGTGAGTAGTGGAACTACCGTGTCTTGACATTACAAGAAGAAAAAATTGGGATAGTTGTTAGGTGCTAGGGCTTATAGCTTATAGCTTATAGCTTATAGCTTATAGCTAAAAAAATAATAACGATTGCAAGTATAGCACTCTTTATTAGATTTACAAACCATGATAATATAACATTTTCCTAATTTAATAGAGTACGGATTTCGTTATGCAATCTGCAGAGGACTGTCGCTTGAAGCTACCACTCAATCATGTATTGCACAACCAGTATCTGAATACGTGACGCAATACCTCAGCCGTGTCTTATACAGCCGACCTGCATATCCACTCCCCCTTTTCCCGGGCAACCAGCAAGAAAAGCGATCTGCCCGGTCTTTTAGCCTGGGCCAGGGTAAAAGGGATAAACCTGGTGGGGACCGGTGATTTCACTCATCCAGGCTGGCTCAGCCATCTCAAAACAAATCTGGTTGAGGCCGAACCCGGTTTTTTCAGACTCAAAGACGAAAATGTCCCGCCCGCCTTTGACGAGGGACGACCCGAAGCCACCAGAGTCCGTTTCGTTCTTACTTCGGAAATCAGCAGCATTTACAAGAGGGGCGGCAGAGTAAGGAAAATCCATAATATCCTCATGGTCCCTGATTTCAGGGCAGTGGAGAGAATAAATAGACGTCTGGCCTCCATAGGCAATATTGAATCAGACGGACGTCCCATAATAGGCCTGGATTCGCGCGATCTCCTGGAAATTCTCCTTGAAGAGTCACCGGAAGGTTTCCTGGTACCGGCCCATATCTGGACACCCTGGTTTTCCCTTTTCGGTTCAAAGTCCGGCTTTGACACTATTGAAGAATGCTTCGGGGATCTCAGCGAACATATTTTCGCCCTGGAAACCGGTCTTTCATCCGACCCGGCCATGAACCGCCATATTTCGGCCCTGGATAACTATACCCTGATCTCCAATTCCGACTGCCACTCTCCAGCCAAACTGGGCAGGGAGGTTAATATCTTCAGCTGCCGTGAAGACTTTTTCAGTATGCGGGAGGCAATCAAAAATCCTGCTCTCGGCTTTGAGGGAACCATTGAGTTTTTTCCGGAAGAGGGCAAATATCATCTGGACGGCCACCGCAAATGCGGAGTCAGCTTCAATCCTCTGGAAACCAAGGCCGCGGACAACATCTGTCCGGTCTGTGGCAGCCCCTTGACCATAGGGGTGAATCACCGGATCATGGACCTCGCCGACCGCAGCGCTCCAGTGTATCCGGAAAACGATCCTTTCTATAAAAGCCTCGTCCCGCTCATGGAGGTAATCTCCGAAATAATCGGGGTAGGCCCCGGATCAAAGAGGGTGCTAAGCCATTACCGGCAGTTGATCAACAGCTATGGCTCCGAATTCAATGTGCTTCTGAACACGCCTTTAGACGACCTTAAAAACAGTCTGCCTCTTTTGGATGAGGCAATCAGAAGAATCCGCAACAACCAGGTAATCCGTAAAGCTGGTTACGACGGGCAATTCGGGGTTATAACCGTTTTTGAAAAAGACGAGCTGCAAAGGTTCAAAGGCCAGGCCTCACTATTTGAAAAAAAAAGAAAGTCAATTCCGTCTGAGAAGAAGAAAGAAGCCACACAACCAGTTTCTCCTGTCGTTACAAAACCCAGGACAGAAGAGCAGCCTAAGGTGTCTGCCTTCCTGCCCAACCCCGATCAGGGCAAGGCAATTACCAGTAGTCACCGTCGCATCCTGGTTACAGCCGGACCCGGTACCGGCAAGACCTATACCCTGATCTCCCGTCTTATTTATCTCCTGGAGAAACGACAGGTCAGACCGGAAGAGATAGTCGCCATCACTTTTACCAACCGGGCCGCCGGAGAAATCCGGGAGCGTTTGATATCAACTGTTGGCGACAAAGCTGACAGGGTGACGATTTCCACCTTTCACAGCTTCTGCCTCGGCCGATTGAAAGAGGAAAGAGAGGTTACCGTGATTGGTGAGGAAGAAAGAGATCTCCTGCTGAAAAAGATACTTCCCGATCTTTCCAACAGGGACCGCAGGCTTATGAGCCTGAGGATCGCCGATTCTCTCACTCTGGGAGGTCTGGCCGGTGAACAGCCTGAAGAGGACCGGGAACTGCTACAGATAAGAGAAGAGTACAGAGAGGCGCTACGTGCAACCGGCGCCCTCGATCTCGAGGAGATCATTCCCGGTTTCCTGGATGAACTTCGACTGAAGCAGAATTCCGGTGAGGAAGTCCTTAAGGATGTAAATTACCTGCTGGTTGACGAATTCCAGGACGTGGACCAGTCCCAATACGAATTGACCGAATTCATTGCAAGGCGGGCTGAAACGTTTGTCATCGGTGATCCTGATCAGGCTATCTACGGTTTCCGGGGCAGTGATCTCAACCTGTTCTTCCGGTTTGCCGAAGACAGTTCAACCGAAGTACTGAAACTCAAGGACAACTACCGTTCCGCTCCTCCTGTCGTCACTGCTGCTGCAGGATTGATCAGCCGCAACCGGCTGAAGAGCGGGGTCCGGTTAACCCCCCATGCTGCCGGCGACACTCCCCTCACCTTCTGTATGGCCCCTTCTCCCCGGGCGGAGGCAGAGTATGTCGTTGGAGAAATTGAAAAACTCATCGGCGGGGTCAGCAGTTATTCCATTAATACCGGCCGTTCGGGAAAAGGAGAATCCTCCTGGAGCTTCCGTGATATAGCGATACTCTACCGCCTCAGCCGCCAGGCAGATTCCCTGGTTGAGGCTCTGGAAAGACGCGGGCTGCCATTCCAGCTCATTGGTGTCCGGCCCTTTTTCAAAAAGGCGGACATCCGGGCCGCTTATTACTGGCTTCTTTGCGCGGCAGGAGGAGC
>JBEPXR010000152.1:0-6607 GCA_041641775.1 Desulfobia sp.
GGAAGATGACGCCGAAACCATCAGGGAGGTGGAATCAGCCCTTAAAAAACTTGAGAAGCAGCTGACCTCCTTTGAACTGGACTGCATGTTCACCGGTGAACATGACGCCAACAACGCCATCGTCTCCATCAATGCCGGCGCCGGCGGCACCGAAGCCCAGGACTGGGTGGAAATACTGATGCGCATGTATCTCCGCTGGACTGAAAACAAAGGGTTCAAAACGGACATCCTTGACTACCTCCCCGGTGATGAAGCCGGAGTGAAGGGCGTCACCATAATGGTCAGGGGACGCAATGCTTACGGTCATCTGCGCTCGGAGATCGGTATCCACCGCCTGGTCAGGATTTCCCCATTCGATGCCGGCGGCCGCCGGCACACCTCGTTTGCTTCCGTATCCGTTTTTCCGGAACTCGATGACAACATCGAGGTAGACATCAACGAGAAAGACCTGCGCATAGATACCTACCGGGCAAGCGGAGCCGGAGGTCAGCATGTCAACAAGACGAGTTCGGCGATCCGCATAACCCACCTCCCTACCAACATCGTCGTACAGTGCCAGAACGAACGCTCCCAGCACAGAAACAAGGACATGGCCATGAAAATGCTGAAGGCCAGGCTCTATGAGAGAGAGCGGATGGCTCAGCAGGAGCAACGCCAGGAACTGGAGGGTGAAAAAAAGGAAATCGCCTGGGGAAGCCAGATCAGGTCTTACATCATGCAGCCTTACCAGCTCATCAAGGACCACCGGACCAATCTGGAGACGGGAAAAGTGGATCACGTCCTTGACGGAGACCTCGATCCCTTTATCAAGGAATATCTCCTCTGGCAGAACTGATCAAGGACAATTCCAAACTGACCCGGATGGAAAAGCACTGCGCCGGTTTCCTTAACCCTTGCAAACAATCGCCAAACCCTGCCGTCCGGTAAAAACTTTGCAGAAAAAGCAAACAAACTGCGCTAAATGCGGGGCCTGCACAGCAGTCTGTCCCGTCTACCGTGCCACCGGCAGAGAATCTCTCTCCGCCCGGGGCCGGCTTCATCTTGTCAACCATCCTCCCGGGCAACCATCAGCCGTCTTTTCGGCAATTTTCTCCCAGTGCCTTCTCTGCGGGGCCTGTGAGGAAGTCTGTTCCAGAAAAATCAGGATAAGGGAAATCATCACCCAAACCAGGAGCAGCAGGTTTGGAAGCGGGAAATATACCCGCATTAGAAGGCTGGCAGCAGGAAAGACCTTCAGTTCCTCTCTGCTGCTCAAAGGGCTCAGCCGTACCCAGAAAATGCTTGCCCGTCTGCCTCGGGAGAGCGGCATTCACCCGAAACTGGCAGTTTTCCCACCGGAACTGCCCACTCTACCCCAGCCGCCGGCCGAGTCCGAGCCGGATGCCGAACCGCAAGAAGGTATCAACTACTTCAGCGGCTGTCTGGCTGCTTATCTGGCACCGGATATCAAGGACGCCACCAGAAACCTGACGAGACGATTGACCGGACACCACTGCCTGCACAACGAAGAGCAGACCTGCTGCGGCCTGGCCTCTTTTACTGCCGGCGGGAAAAAGACCGCGCTGAAAGCCGCCAGGCAAAACATAGAGGCCTTCGAGCATAACAGCTCCCCGATCCTGACTTCATGTGCCTCCTGCTACAGTCACCTGAAAACCTATCCCGACCTGTTCGCCGATGATCCGGTATGGGCCGGGAAAGCCCGCCTGTTCGTGAGGAGACTCAGGGAATTCTCCTCTTACATGGCCGGCAACTTATCCGGTAATTACGAACTGCGAAGCGACGAAAAAATACGGGTTGCAGTTCACGATCCCTGCCATCTGCGTTTCGGTACTGAAAAGATCCTCGAACCTCCCAGACGGCTGATCAGGGGTGGAGGAAACATCTTTCTGGAGGATATTCCCGGAGAGTGCTGCGGCCATGGCGGTCTTTTTCAGATACTCCACCCCAAGCTCTCCCGCAGGATAGCAGCCGGAAGGATCGAAACCCTGACCAAAGCCGCCCCCGATTATCTTCTTACCACCTGCAGCGGCTGCCTTCTCCAGTTGCACAAGAGTGTGAGCGAATCCGGACTGCCGGTGCAGACCCATCATCTTGCCGTTTTCATGAATTTCTTTTTGAGCTGAGGGGCAGAACTCAGTGGTATTTGCTGGAACTTTCTCATATTTAACCTGTCATTTCAAATTGATAGCAGTATAAAAATAAATTTTCAGTTAGTATTCGGGTTTAAGCCTTGAAGTTTTCAGGACCAAGCTTTAAAATCAACGGTTAAAAGAGGTTACGGCAGTTGCAGGGAGCCGGCGCCCGCCGCATACTCCCTCTCTTTGCAGCCGCCGTAGAGAAAGACCGAGCAGATTTCATCCTTCACATACCATAAAGCCTGAACAGGAGTCCATCTTATGAGAAGATATCATACCGCCATTCTTGCAGTTGCCGCACTTATCTTTTCTGCCTTGACGGCTCAGGCCGAAGTGACCGTGGTAACGAGCAAATCATTTAACGTTGACGGGAACATAATCGATCTGGCCAGTTCGGTCGACGGCGAGCATGTCTTCGTCCTTACCCGGGGGAAGGTCCATATTTTTGACAGCGCAGGGAAAAAGAGCGACGTCCTGAAAGTCGACCCCCAGATGACGGATATAGCCGTTTCCGGATTGCCCATTGCCAACCTGCCGAACAAAATTTTTCTGAGCAGCGTGAAAACCGGCAGGGTTAAGGAAATCAGATACTCCTTCATCGCCCAGATCGACACGAAAGGCTCCCCCTTTCTGGGAGCCGCCGATGCTCCAGTGACCGTGGTTCTCTTCAGCGACTTCCAGTGCCCTTATTGCTCCCGGCTCCAACCCCTTCTGGAAAAGGTGGTTGAGGAAAATCATGGCCAGGTCAAAGTCGTCTATAAACATTTTCCGCTCAGGATGCACAAACAGGCCAAATTTGCCGCTCTGGCGGCCATAGCGGCTCACCGCCAAGGTAAATTCTGGGCCTACCACGACAAACTTTTCCAGCACGGGGACTCGTTGAATCCGGCGACATTTAAAAAAATTGCCCAGGAGTTGAATCTTGACATTGAACAATTTCAAAAAGATTACAAGAGCCTAGAGACCAGAAAAGAGTTGGCCGATGATATGAAGGACGGCCGAGAGGCGGGTGTACGAGGAACGCCTACTATTTTCGTCAATGGAAGAACCGCTCAGCAGCGTACTTTCCAGGGGATCCAGAAAATGATCGATGAGGAGCTGGCCGAATCCCGTGAAAATAACAGCGAGGAAAATTGAAGACACAAGAAGCAGCCTCTCCAACGCAAAAGGAGTTACACTTTCCCGACAATGAGACAGCAAGCCGTCTGTACGGGGAACTCAACCGTAATCTTCAGATCATAGAAAAGGGGGCGGAGGTCACCCTCCAGTCCAGGGGAGCCGATCTGACCATAAGCGGACGTGAACATGACGTCGAACTTGCCTCCGCCACCCTCAACCAGCTCTACGAACTTATCGAGACCGGCTACCCCCTCTTTCCTGCTGATGTGGCCTACGCGCTCAAGGTGATGGAGCGCTCTCCCAGGGCCGATCTGAAGGAGATCTTCCTGGATAAGGTTTACATCACGGCCAACAACCGGGTGATTTCTCCCAAAAGCATCAACCAGAAAAAATACATAGACAACATCAGGGGTCATGACATCGTCTTCGGCATAGGTCCCGCCGGCACCGGCAAAACCTACCTGGCGGTTGCCATGGCCATAGCGGCCTTCACCTCCGACCAGGTGAGGTCCATCATCCTGGCAAGGCCCGCAGTGGAAGCCGGCGAGAAACTGGGTTTTCTGCCGGGAGATATGGCGGAGAAGGTCAATCCCTATTTACGCCCCCTGCATGATGCCTTAAATGACATGCTGGGACGGGAACGGGCCGTCTCCCTTCTGGAGAGCGGCCATATAGAAATCGCTCCTCTTGCCTTCATGAGGGGCAGAACACTCAACAATGCCTACGTCATTCTCGATGAAGCCCAGAACACCACGCCGGAACAGATGAAAATGTTTCTCACCCGGCTCGGCTTCAACTCCAAGGCCGTGATTACCGGAGATATCACCCAGACCGACCTTCCTCCTTCCCAGATTTCCGGCCTCATCCATGCCAGCCGCATCCTGAAAAACGTGAAGGGAATATCTAGCTGCTACTTCACGCACAACGACGTAGTCCGGCATCCCCTGGTTCAAAAGGTTATCAAGGCCTATGAGGCCGAAGCAAAGGAAGGCGATGATCGATGACCGTCCTGCTGGAAAACCAGACTGCCAATCAGCAATCAGATATCGGACGGATCAGGGAAACAGCCGATCAGCTGCTGAGTTATACCGGCTGGACGGACGGCGAACTGAGCATCCTCCTGGTCGATGACCCGCGGATTACCGAACTCAACGCCGCCTACCGCCGAAAAAACGAACCGACCAATGTCCTCTCCTTTCCGCTGCTCGAGGAGGACTCCCCCGAGTTCCCCGTCCTCCTGGGAGATATAGTCATATCCGTTGAAACAGCGACCAGAGAA
This sequence comes from Desulfobia sp., assembly GCA_041641775.1. Taxonomy (GTDB): domain Bacteria; phylum Desulfobacterota; class Desulfobulbia; order Desulfobulbales; family SURF-16; genus JAWLDV01. The sequence continues at coordinate 4,534 of JBEPXR010000152.1, forward strand.
GCAGGGCAGCGGGGAGCAGGCCTCGATGCCTATCTGACCGTCCTCCTGGTCCACGGCCTTGTCCACCTCCTGGGTTTCGATCACGAAAGGGGGGATGAGGATGCCGCGGCAATGGCGGCTGAGGAGGTCAGGCTTCTGAAAAAGCTGGAAGAGGACAACCTGGTCACTCCCGGAACGGTCAATCTGATCCGGCAGCCCTTTTGATACGGCGCAGTATGGAGGCCCAGATTTCCTCGAGGCTCCGGCTCTTGTTCCGAGCATCCCTGCGATCCACTGAAATTCAAGATCCAAACCTGAATTAACTGCCAAGGAGAAATACCAATGGTACAACTTGCCATCAACGTAGATCATGTCGCCACCCTGCGCCAGGCCAGGGGCATCGATGAACCTGATCCGATTCAGGCCGCGGGAATCTGTGAACTGGCCGGTGCTTCTGGAATAGTGGTGCATCTGCGGGAAGACCGGCGCCATATCCAGGACAGGGATGTCAGAATACTGCGGGATACCGTCAAGACCAGACTGAATCTTGAGATGGGGGCGACAGAAGAAATTATCAGAATCGCCCTGGAGATCGGACCTGACCTGGTGACTCTTGTTCCGGAAAAACGGCAGGAACTGACCACGGAAGGAGGCCTTGATGTGGCAGGCCAAAAGGAGCATTTACACGGGGTCATCTCCAGAATGGCTGAAGTGGGAATACCGGTGAGTCTCTTCATTGATCCGGTTTCGGAGCAGATTGCCGCCTCGAAGGAAGTGGGAGCTGCCTTTGTGGAAATTCATACCGGGAAATACAGCGATGCGCTCAGTGAGGAAGAGGAAAACAGGGAATTCGACGCCATAGCCCGTTCAGTTCGTGAGGCCCATGGAGCTGGATTGCGCGTTAACGGAGGCCACGGCCTCAACTATCGGAACACGGCCCGGATTGCGGCACTTCCTGAAATCGAGGAACTGAGTATCGGGCATGCTGTCATGGCCCAAGCCATCCTGGTGGGTCTGGATCAGGCGGTCAGGGATATGCTCGCCATAATCCGGAACAGCTGATCAGCCGGCGGGCCTCCCCTTCTTCTCCTCTTCGGTCATGGGCCGGATATTGATCTTCTGCTGTTTTTCCCTGTATTCGAGAACGACGGCGTGCTCGGTGCTGTTGACCACCCGCGAGGCGTTCGCAATGGTGATTTTGACCCCCGGAAAGAGGGTATCGTAAACATAGACACGCTGCTTCGCCCCTTTTTTCAGCTCCTGTTCCAGCTCCTCTTCTTTTTCACTGAGGATGCTGTCTTTATCCATCAGGTGGGGAAGCATCTTATTCATCCTGGCCAAGGCCTTGGCATTGTCATCCGTAAAGCCCTGTCTGTCCCTTTTTTTCATCTCGGACAGGGCATTGATGCTTTTGAGATATTCGTTCAGCTTGGGGCGCAGTATCTTTTTGGCCTGCTCGATCCTTGACTTCTTTCTCTCCAGGGCGGCATTCAATCCAACCGTTATGGAAGTCACGACTTCTCCGTCCGAGCCCAGTTCCAGCACATAGATGCTGCCGCCTGCCGTATGTTCACCGCCGATGACCGCTCCCTTCCCCTGCAGGGCACGGATATCACCACCAATCCTTAAATGCCCCTGAACGGTGAAATCGATTATTTCCAGATCACCCTTGGTCTCCAGGAGTCCTATGTTCTCGCAGAAATCAACCGTGACTCCTTCCATGGCCTTGATGACACTGTCACCCCCCACCACTCCCCCCTTGATGGAGATGGATTTATCGGAAATGACAGTAGCATTGTTGATCCCCTGACCGATGGTTATACTGCCGAGACACTCAACGGAAAAGCCGGGCAAAACCTGTCCGCTTATCCGGAGAAAATAACCAGAAAACCGAACATTGCCGGTGCTTAAATCTATATCTCCATTAATGTCATATTCTTCGTATACACACGGTTTACCCTTTTCTAAAACGAACTCCCCCTGGACCTCGGCTCGCGCTTCCCAGCCGTCTTCGGAAATTTCCACGCCCCTGCCGGCCCTGAGGTTGAAGTCCTTGCCGTTTTTCACCTTGATCTCGTTGCCGAAGACATCCATA
>JBEPXR010000153.1:0-6602 GCA_041641775.1 Desulfobia sp.
ACCTCGAAGCCTTCCGCCAGAAGGATATCGAAGTCATCTACACCATGGAGCCCATTGATGATTTTGTTTTCAGTCATCTGGGGGAATTCGACTCCAAGAAGCTGGTCTCTGCCGACCGCTCCGACCTTGAGCTCCCTGATACAGGGAAAAAAGAGGAGGAAAAAGAGGAAAAACAACCTGAGAAACTGGACCAGCCGGTGGCTGATTCTTTGACCAAATGGATTAGAGAGGTTCTCGGAGAGAAGGTGAAAGAGGTTATTATCTCCGGCCGCCTGGTATCCAGCCCCGCCATGATCGTCAATCCGGACGGCATGTTTACCAGCAGCATGGAGAGAGTGATGAGCGCCACCCATGAGCACTACCCCATAAGCGCCAAGAACCTGGAAATAAATACAGGCCATGCCCTGATCAAGGGACTGGCCGACCTCCGGACCCGTGATGAAGAGTTCGCCAAAAACATTGTCGAACAGATCTATGACAACGCCATGATCCAGGCCGGTCTTCTGGTGGAGCCCCGGGACATGGTGGACCGGACCTACAGGATCCTGGAACGGGCCATAGATCAGTAGGAACCTGCCCCTGGTCCTGTTTTTACAGCCGCAGACATAGGATACCACTCCAGGCCACCCCGCTTCCGGGGTGGCTTTTTTAGTTGGTGTGGCTTCCGGATGAAGGAAAATTTCCTCCTGAATCGGTGGATAATGCCAGATTTTCTGATATCATTTGAAAGAGAGAACCGCAGTCTCCTGCTGGCAAATTATGAACTTGATGACCTGCCGAACAGAATATTTCACGTCCTTGTCTCATTCATCTCAACCTTAAGAAGGAAAACCATGACCCTGCTGCCCGTCTGGAGTACGACCCTCAGCCTTCTCTTTCTCGTTCTGGGAGGAGTGGCGCTCTATACCATGCTGGTCGTGCGGGGAAGAGGTGAAAAAAACGGTAACCCGAGGGCATTGACCAGATACCACCGCTGGTCTGGCTGGCTGTTTATTCTTCTTTTTCTTTTTCTCTTTATCCTGATGATCACCCGGATCGAAGATTACTGGGAAGAGTCCTCGGCCCGTATCGCCCTGCATGTTACCATGGCTGTCGCCCTCTTCTTTCTGCTGGCTCTTAAGGTGCTGGTGGCCAGATTTTTTCCGAAACTGATGAAGCATCTTTTCCAGCTTGGCGCCACCGTTTATCTCCTGGCATTCACCCTGGTCTGGATCACTGCCGGCTATTACCTGATCTGGAGGTATGAAGAAGCGCCATATCTTTCCCATACCGAACTGCCGGAGCATATGCTCGATTTGCAGATCGGCAAGCAGATTTTCATCCAGAAGTGCTCTACCTGCCATCTCCTCAGAAATATCATGAGACCCAGAAGCGCCGAATCCTGGGAAGAGGTGGTCAATCGCATGATCAAGCTGGCGGAACCCCGGATTACGCCGGGCGAAGGCGGCCAGATTCTCCATTATCTCACCGCAACGCACACACCGGAGGCCAGGAAGCAGGGATCCATTCCAGAAAAGTACTGCCTGCCCTGTCACAGCAAGACAGACGGCATCCTGGACAGAGAGTACAGTCGAGCCAGATGGCGGCAGACGGTACTGAAGATGCGGGAGTATGGCCCTGAAATTATCCCTCCGGAAAAGGTTGATGAAATTGCCACCTTCCTGGCTCAGCAGGAAGCTGAAAAATCAGACTGAGCCTGATCGATCCGTTCAGGGATTCGATTGCCCCTCCCCTTCCATTCCCTTTATGATCTTGTGTTATCCCGCGTCCTTGCCCCGGATATGGCGACCTTGGGGAATAGCCGGTTCCTGAAAAAGCTGCTTGAAGACTTGAGCAAGACATGGTAAGTGATGGAATTGGCTTATTAACTACCAGTTTACGAATTTCAAGGCCGATACGGTCAGGAGATATAACGTGAGTCAAGCAAGAAAAGACGATAGTACCCTGTGGCTGGCCGGCAACGAGGCTACGGCCCTGGGAGCCTATGAGGCCGGAGTCAAATTCGCCTCCGGCTACCCCGGCACCCCTTCCACCGAAATCCTGGAAAATCTTTCCCGCTATGACGGAGTGTATACTGAATGGGCGCCCAATGAAAAAGTTGCGCTTGAAGCGGCCATCGGGGCCTGTTTTACCGGAACCAGGTCCTTGGCCACCATGAAGCATGTGGGTCTCAATGTGGCGGCCGATCCGCTTTTTACCGCGTCCTACACAGGGGTCCATGGTGGGCTGGTGATCATCGTTGCTGACGACCCCTCCATGCACAGCTCCCAGAATGAACAGGACAGCCGGCAATACGCCAGGGCTGCCAAACTGCCCATGCTCGAACCTTCCGATCCAGCAGAAGCCAGAAATTTTCTCAAGACAGCCTTTGAGATCAGTGAGAAGTTCGATACACCGGTTCTGGTCAGGACATGCACCAGAGTTGCCCATGTCAAAGGGGTAGCCGGTCCGGCCCAAGCCCCCTACACACCGGAGGAAGAGCCCGATATCTACCGGGATCCGGCCAAGCTGGTGATGCTGCCGGCCAATGCCAGAAAGAGGAGAGTGGAGGTTGAAAAACGGCAGAAAGATCTGGCTGGCTACGGAGAGAGTTTCAGTGAAAACAATATTGAGATCGGGGATAGCAGAATCGGCATCATCGCGGCTGGAACATCCTATCTCTATGCCAGAGAGGCCTTCCCCGAAGCTTCCTTTCTCAAGCTCGGTTTCATTTACCCGCTGCCGGAAAAAACCATAAGAGAATTCGCTTCCCAGGTTGAAACGCTCTACATAGTCGAAGACCTGGATCCCTTTCTGGAAGAACAGATCAAAGCTATGGGTATCCCCTGCCACGGCAAGGATGTCATTCCTGCAATCGGGGAACTGACAACCGGTACTGTCCGCAAGGCCATAAGCGGAAGCCACCGGGAATCTCCTTTCAAGGAGGGAGTCGAGCTTCCCATGAGGCCGCCCAACATGTGCGCCGGCTGTCCCCACCGCGGCCTGTTCTATAACCTGGCCCGACTCAAGGTCTTTGTCTCCGGGGATATAGGCTGCTATACTCTCGGCTATCTCCCTCCCCTTTCCGCCATGGACTCCTGCGTCTGCATGGGGGCCAGCGTGGGTGTGGCCCATGGGATGGCCAAATCGCTTGGTGAGAAAGGACTCGGCAAAAGCGTTGCCGTCCTGGGCGATTCCACCTTTGTCCACACCGGATTAAGCGGCCTGATCAACACGGTCTACAACACGAGTTACGCCACCGTCATTATTCTCGACAACCGGATTACCGCCATGACAGGTCACCAGGCCAATCCCGCCTCCGGCTCCACCATCAAGGGAGAGCCCGCCAATGCCATGGATTTTGAAACCATCTGCCGGGCGGTAGGGGTAAAGCATGTTCGCACCATCAATCCCCATGAAATTGAAGAGGGCTATCAGGTTCTGAAAGAGGAAATCGAGCGCCCTGAACCCTCGGTGGTCATCACCAGATATCCCTGCGTCCTGATCCCGGAGGAGAAAAAACGCCCCAAAAAGCCCTATATGACGGTAATCGACAACTGCACAGGCTGCACCATGTGTCTGCGTCTGGGTTGTCCTGCCATAAGCTGGGTTCCCGTAAGTCCTGAGCAGGCTGTAGAGATGGGGAAAAAAGAAAAACAGAAGGGCTATGCCCTCATAGACCAGGACATGTGCGTCGGCTGCGGTCAGTGTGTCGAACTCTGTAAGTTTGAAGCCATCAGCAGAAAGGAGGAAGTATGAAGGAGAAAGGCAATATCCACTTCTGCGGGGTTGGAGGGCAGGGTATACTGCTGGCCAGTGAGCTTTGCGCCTATGGCCTGCTTGCAGCAGGGTTCGATGCCAAGAAGAGCGAAGTCCACGGCATGGCCCAGAGGGGCGGGTCGGTGGAAGCCCATCTTCGTTACAGCAAAGACAAAGTCTATTCCCCGCTTATCGAGGAAGGGACTGTGGATGTCATGGTGGGGCTGGAAATGATGGAGCCCCTCCGCTATCTCCATTTACTCGGTGAAAACAGTACCGTCGTGGTAAGCAGACAGCAGATCCCGCCGCCGGCTGTAGCTACCGGGAAAACGACCTACCCGCTACACTGCCTGGATGCTCTCCGGGAACGGGGCATTAAAACGATCGAGGTGGATGCCCTTGCCATTGCCAGGGAAATCGGCAATATACGAACAGCCAACGTGGCCCTGACCGGAGCAATGTCCTGCCTGTTGCCGGTGGAGGAGGAGGTTTTTCTTGAGGTTATCGAGACCAGATTCCCGGCTAAAATTCAAGAAGTTAACAGGGAAGCCTTTCAGAAAGGAAGGGAGGCTTTCCGGTTAGAGGAGGATAAATAATCCATGATCTGGGACGAAGTACATGAGACCATGCCCAGGGAGGAGCTGGAAAAACTGCAGTTGAAACGACTCCAGACCCAGGTTGAAAGAGTATACGCCACCGTATCCTACTACCGCCAGAAGATGGAGGAGGCCGGGGTGAGTCCGGCTGACATCAAAACCCTGCAGGACATCCACAAACTCCCCTTTACGACAAAGGAGGATCTGCGCAGGAACTATCCTTTCGGTCTGTTTACCGTGCCCATGGATCGGGTTGTCCGGATCCACGCTTCATCAGGCACCACAGGTCTGCCCACGGTGGTCGGCTATACCAAGAGAGACATAGGCCTCTGGGCCGAACTCATGAGCAGGACCCTGGCAGCAGCCGGGGTGGGGAGAGGTGATATTGTTCATAATGCCTACGGCTATGGTCTTTTCACCGGCGGCCTTGGCGCCCATTACGGGGCGGAGAACCTGGGGGCCTCCGTTATTCCCATTTCCGGCGGCAACACTAAAAGACAGCTCCAGATCATGAAAGATTTCGGTTCCACAGTCCTGCTCTCCACTCCTTCCTACGCCCTCAACCTGGCCGATGCCATGGCTGATAAGGGTATTGATCCTGGGGATCTCAAACTGCGGGTCGGTGTATTCGGTGCGGAACCATGGTCCGAAAAGATGCGCCATGAGATCGAGCAGAGGCTGCAGATCAAGGCCCTGGATATATATGGATTAAGTGAAATAATTGGACCCGGGGTCGCCTCTGAATGCATCGAGGCCCAGTCCGGACTTCATATTATGGAGGATCATTTCCTGCCGGAAATAGTCGATCCCGACACCTTTGCGCCCCTGGCAAACGGTGAAGCGGGAGAGCTGGTTTTCACCACCCTGACCAAGGAAGCTTTTCCGGTAATCCGTTACCGAACCAAGGACATTTCCCGCCTGATCCCTGAAACCTGCGGCTGCAGCCGGACCTTCTACCGGATGCCCAAGATAACCGGACGTACTGACGACATGCTCATCATCCGCGGGGTCAACGTCTTCCCCTCCCAGATTGAAGAAGTCCTGATGGGAGTGGAAGGAGTAGAGCCCCACTACCAGATCATTGTCGAACGCCAGGGCTCACTGGATACTATCGAAGTCCAGGTGGAGGTCAGCGAAGACGTCTTCTCCGATGAAATCAGGGCCCTGGAAAATCTGAACAAAAGAATCCAGACCGAGATTAAAGATCTCCTCGGGATAACCTGCCAGATCAAACTGGTTGAACCGAAAACCATCCAGCGAAGCGAAGGGAAGGCCCAGCGGGTTATTGACAGGAGAGAATTCTAAAATACCGGCGGATTCCCTGCTGCGGGTGAGATAAACCTGGCTGAAGGGATTCGTATAAACTGTTTTGATTCGGCATTTGTGCCTTCGACCTTAACGAGAAAAGGGGGCGTTATATGAAAGTTAAACAGATAGCCATATTTCTGGAGAACAGGTCGGGAAGACTGGCGAATATCACCCACGTTCTTGCTGAAAACAACATCAACATCCGCGCCCTTTCCCTTGCAGACACCGCCGACTTTGGTATTCTGCGGCTGATTGTCAATGACACGAAAAAGGCGGAAAAAGTTCTCAGAGAGGATGGCTTTACCGTGGGAATCAGCCATGTTCTGGCGGTTGAGGTGGAAGACAAACCGGGAGGGCTTGACCGGATATTGCAGTTTACAGGTAAAGCCGGCCTCAATGTTGAATACATGTATGCTTTCACCAAACAGAGCGGGGTCAGCGGTCTGCTGCTCTTCCGATTCGAGGATACGGATCAGGCTGTTGCAGCCTTCCAGGAGGCTGGATTCAAGCTGCTGAGCGATGAAGAGGTCCATTCTTTGTAAAAAAATGAGTACCAATGAGTTACGCTTACCGTGGAGGAGCATCTGGTCTTGAGCCCAGAAGCCTTATCAGCTAAGGATAATTTCACAACAAGGGGAGGAAGAAAATGAAAAAGACGACGACTTTTATTTTTACACTGATACTGGCGCTGAGCCTGTCAGTCAGCCTGGCTTTCGCCAAAACCATCAAGGTGGGTGCCATTCTGGCGGTTACCGGACCGGCATCGTTCCTGGGAAAACCGGAGCTGAACACCCTGGAGATGCTCACCGAGGAGTTGAACAAGAGAGGTGGTGTTGACGGCAACAAGGTCGAATTGATCGTCAAGGATTCTGGGGGCAGCAAGGAGAAAGCGGTTTCTTTTGCCAGGCAGTTGATCGAAGAGGAAAAAGTCTTTGCCATACTTGGACCCACTCGGAGCGG
>JBEPXR010000154.1:0-6565 GCA_041641775.1 Desulfobia sp.
CTGGTCCATGGCATAGCCTTGGCTTATGAGTCTTCGGGACAGTACGATAAGGCCATAGCGAACTTCCAGATCCTGCAGGGCGAGCCCGGTTTCGTTTCCAGCGCTTATTTCGGCCTGGCCCGCAGCCAGGAGGCTCTTGGAAGAATTGATGAGGCCAGAGAAAATTATAAGCAAGTAGAATCCGCAGAAGAAACACCATCTTCACTGAGACAGTTTATCGACTATAAACTGACCACTATCTGATTCCCTTTACGAATTAGAAAACAGGAATGAGGAGTTAGGTGCCTTCCCGGGTAAATACTTTCCGGGATTTCCTTTTTTATTTCCTCAACCCGTATTGCCTGTCTTCTTATACCTGAAACATACAATCACAGGCATAACATCACACATGGAGATCATTACGTCCAGTCGCTCCATGACCGAGTGGGCCAACAGCCGGTTATATAGCAGGGAAACCATCTGCCTGGTGCCCACCATGGGGTATTTCCATGAAGGACATCTCGCTCTTATGCGGGAGGGAGGCGGGCTGGCAGATTATCTTGTGGTATCACTTTTTGTCAATCCCAGACAGTTCGGGCCGACGGAAGATTTTGAAAAATATCCCCGGGATCTTGAAAGGGATATGCGACTGGCCCGTGAAAATGGAGTTGATGTGATGTTTATTCCAGAAATGGTCGATCTCTATCCACCCGACTTCCAGACCGAGGTCAGGGTGATGGAATTGAGCAGGCCCCTGTGTGGTGCCAGCCGGCCCGGGCATTTCGACGGGGTGACCACCGTGGTGGCTAAGCTGTTTAATCTGGTTAAACCCCATGTCGCCGTTTTTGGAGAAAAGGATTTTCAACAGCTGGCTGTTATCAGGCGGATGGTTGCCGATCTCAACTGGGATATCGAGATAGCCGGTCACCCGGTGGTCAGGGAAAGCAGCGGACTGGCCATGAGTTCACGAAACAGTTATCTCGATGAAGAGGGTCACAGAAAGGCCCTCAGTCTCTATAGAGCTCTTGAATTCGCAGCAGAGCAGGCCTCTGGGGGAGCGACTGATCCCACTCTTCTGGAGAAACAAATTAAAGAGAAATTGGCAGGATTGAGCGGTGCAGAGGTGGATTATGTCGAGATTGTCCAGGCGGACACCCTTGAAAAATCGAAGATGATTAACCATAATTCACTGCTGGTCCTCGCCGTCAGAATCGATGGAATAAGGCTCATAGATAACAGAATGCTGCTCAGGTAGAGAGGACCCGGCAGTGTGATGTGGCCGAATTTGCAATAGACAATGTATAATTCCTCCGAGGTTTTAGAAAAGAATTCATGATGCGTAAAATGCTCAAATCCAAAATACATCAGGCCACGGTAACTCATTCCGAACTGATGTATGAAGGGAGCCTTACCATTGACAGCGATCTGATGGCAGCAGTCAATCTCTACCCCTGTGAGCATGTCCAGGTATACAATATCAGTAACGGAGCCCGCTTCGATACGTATGCCATTGAGGGGCCGGCAGGCTCGGGAGCCATAGGTTTGAACGGTGCTGCAGCCAGGAAAGGCCTGGTTGGGGATCTTATTATCATAGTGAGCTACGCCCTTTTTTCCAGGGTGGATTTAGAGACTTTTGATCCCAAGGTCGTCATTCTTGACCGGAATAACCGGATAAAGAAATGGGGAGAATCCCTTTTTCATGAAAGCCGAATCGTCCAGGAAGACAGATAAACACTATCTCCTGGTCGCCTCCACGGAAAGGGAACTCTCTTTTTTCCGTCGGCACCTTCGTGATATTGATGAAATATCTCTGCTCTGTTGCGGAGTCGGACTGACGGAGGCCGCTTATACTCTGACCTGCTATCTCGCCGGACACCATCAGAATCCACCCGCTGGAGTTATTAACTTCGGAATCGGGGGGGCGTATCCTGGAAACGGGATAGAGTTGCTCGATCTCTGCCTGGCCACCCGGGAAGTACTTGCTGATCTCGGAGTGTGTTATCCCCAGGCCATTGATTTCCTGACTGATCAGGTTCTCAATATCGAACAGGAATTTGAGCTGACCGGTTATTCCATGTTTGGAAGGGCATCCGATTTGATGGTCCAAAGTGATATCCCCTTTCACCAGGGTGTGTTTGTCAGTCTCAATTGTGCCAGTGGGACTTCGACCAGGGGTATGATGCTCAGGGACAGACATCAGGGTATCTGTGAAAATATGGAGGGAGCGGCTCTGGCCAGGGTCTGCAGGGGCTTTGAACTTGACTTTCTCGAATTGCGCACTATAAGCAACATCGTGGAAGACCGGGTTGAAATCACGAGCAGATGGCCTATTGACGAGGCCTGCGAGAAGGGAGCTGATCAAGTCATGAGGACGATTAAGGGGTTTCTGGCCTGATGAATCTGCCGGTCAGGGTATTACCTGCCTGCAGTGTTATTCAACAATAACAAAAAAAGGAATTTACAGGATCTTACATGCAGGAAGTCAAAGTAGGTTTGATAGGTTTTGGAACAGTGGGCCGCGGTACTGCCCAGGTCCTTTATGAACAGGCCGACCGTTTGAAAAGAAGGGGAGGGGGAAATGTTTACATCAAGACCATTGCCGATATAGCCATGGACAGTCTGCCCCCGCACTTGCAGGGAATTACCTTAACTGCTGATGCCAATGACATTCTCGATGATCCTGAGATTGATATCGTAGTTGAGCTTATTGGAGGGACTACGCTGGCTCGTACGTTCATCCTGAAAGCCATTGAAAACGGAAAACATGTGGTAACAGCCAATAAGGCACTCCTTTCGCAACATGGCTCGGAGATATTCAGTGCCGCTGCCGGCAAGAATGTGGAAATAGGCTTTGAGGCCAGCGTCGGTGGGGGCATTCCTATCATTAAATCTCTGAAAGAAGGCCTGGTGGCTAACAGGATCGAATCCATTACCGGCATCCTGAACGGGACTGCCAACTATATACTCAGCAAAATGAGCGATCAGGGACTTTCTTTTCATACAGCTCTGCAGGAGGCTCAAGAGAAAGGCTATGCCGAAGCAGATCCGACTTACGACATAGAAGGAATGGATACCGCCCATAAACTGGTCATTCTCATGGCCATGGCCTATGGCATGAAAATGGATCTCCAGGATGTCACCTGTGAAGGCATCAGCCGTCTTCAACCCATAGATATCGATTATGCCAGGGAAATGGGCTACCGCCTCAAGCTACTGGCGATCAGTCGTAATCACGGTGATCATGTCGAAGCCAGGGTCCATCCCACCATGGTTCACAAGGGACATATGCTGGCCAGCATTAACGGGACCTATAACGGGGTCTGCTTCCGCGGGGACATGGTTGAAGATATTCTTCTGTACGGGCATGGAGCCGGGATGATGGCAACAGGAAGCGCGGTGGTCGCAGATATCATAGATATTTCCAGAAATATCATGGTCGGGTGCATCAACCGGGTTCAGAGCCTTTCCTATTTGCCCGAACATGTCCAGGAGAGGAAAGTGACTCCCATGGCTGAACTGCGCTGTCCCTATTATATACGTTTCAGCAGCCTGGATAAGACGAAGGTGCTGTCGCGCATAGCCGGTGCCCTCGGAAACAACGGCATCAGTATAGAATCGGTCATTCAGAAGAGCAGGGAGGCTGAAAATGCCGTGCCAATAGTCATGACCACCTATGAGGCCAGTGAGGAAGCGGTTAACAAGGCCCTGGCCGAAATCGACAGCCTGGATATTACCACTGACAGAGCTGTCAAGATCCGGATTCTGGTGGAGGATCATGAGTAAGCTGAAATACGTGATCCTGGTTGGAGACGGAATGGGCGATTTTCCCGTCCCGGAACTGGGGAATCTTACACCTCTTGAAGCTGCAGATACTCCCGGTATGGATTTCATTGCCAGTCACGGCCGGACTGGACTCGTTCAGACTATCCCTGAAGGATTTCATCCTGGTAGTGATGTGGCCAACCTCTCCCTGCTTGGTTATCGACCTGAAAAAGTTTACAGCGGTCGTTCACCCCTGGAGGCAGCCAGCCTGGGGGTCAATCTCAAGGACGGGGAGACGGCTTTCCGCTGTAATCTCGTCACTCTGAAAAATGGTGCCGAAGGCCTGCTGATGGAGGACTACTGTGGCGGCCATATCAGCACGGAAGAGGCGGCGGAACTCATTGATGAACTAGACAGGAAGCTCGGCAATGAGAAGATCAAGCTATACCCAGGTACCAGCTATCGGCATCTTTTGGTCTTCCGTGGTGATATAGACGGTCTGGCTACATTTCCTCCCCACGACTATACGGGGCAAAATGTCGAGGATCTCTGGCACAAATATCAGGCGGTGCCTGCCTTAAGTGAGTTCATGTCCGCAAGCAGGTCAATTCTTTCTGCTCATCCCGTCAACCGTAAAAGAGAAAACTCCGGTCTCTCACCGGCAAATGGAGCGTGGCTCTGGGGAGAGGGGACCTCTCCGACCATGCCTACTCTCAAAGAGAAATACGGGATAAGCGGATCTCTCATCTCGGCTGTGGATCTGCTTAAGGGTATAGCGGTTTACGCCGGCCTGGCCGCCCCTGATATCCAAGGGGCAACGGGCTATCTGGATACCAATTATGCGGGTAAGGTTGCCGCCGCCCTGGAGGCTCTTCAAGAAGACAATTTTGTATTTCTCCATGTCGAGGCCCCGGATGAAACAGGGCACCAGGGATTAGTCGATGCCAAGATCAGGGCGATAGAGGATTTTGACCGTCAGGTAGTCCGACCTGTACTGGCCGGACTTGAAAGAGGTCACGATTTCAGGGTCCTGGTCTGTATGGATCACCTCACCCCGGTCAGCCTCAAGACTCATACTGCCCATCCCGTGACCTTCGCCCTCTTTGACTCCCGCCAGCCCGAGCAAGTAAATGATCTGACGTTTTCCGAGAAAAGCGGAGAGTCTACCGGTCTGCGGCTTGCGAACGGTGAGGAGTTTTTCCGTTATTTTCTGGGGAAAGCCTCATAAGTTATGCTTTGGACGTTGCAGGCTGTCCTTCATTGAGTTGGCCATGGTAAACCGATATAGTACAGCTCTCAATCGGAGAACGGAAGGCTTTGACAAACCTAAAAATCGAACTGAATGAGCCCGTCCACGAAACCAGTCAGCGCGTGCTCTATGGGGATACAGACGCCGGAGGGGTGGTCTATTATGCCAACTACCAGCGTTATTTTGAAAGGGGCAGGACTGAGTTTATGCGGGACTACGCCGTCTCTTATCGGAAGCTGGAAGAGCGGGGGTACATACTTCCGGTGGTGGAGAGTTATCTCAGATACAAAGCTTCAGCCCGTTATGATGATCTTCTTCTGATCAGAACCTCCATGGAGGAGATTTCCCGGATCAGCTGGCGTTTTACTCATCATATTTTACGGGTCGAAGATAATAAGCTCCTTGTGAAGGGTTTCACTGTGCATGCTTCCATCAATCGCCAGGGAAAAATCGTCAGGATGGATCAGGATATCCTTGATCAGTTTCCCTCCATCTAAATTCAGCCTGCCTGTCAAAAAATATTCCGGCGATATATATTCCGGCCCCGTCTCAGGCCGAAGCAATAATAAACTTCGGTCGGACAAACAGTACTTATAGGTAGATGATCTGGAGCACACTGTCTATTCTGATCAATTTCTCTTCAATTCCTCGACGCTGGTCATCTCCGAGTTTTTTCCTGCCAGCAAGACTCCTTAACTTCGTAAGATTTTTCTCAAGTACCTTAAGCGCGGTGTTAACCTGAAGATCATTATTCAAGGCTTTTTCAAAGTCATCCGTCAGTGCTTCAATATAATCGTTCGCCTCACTGCTTTTTCTGCTGTCCTCCGGCAAAGGGTTGCTGAAGGTAAGGGCGAGCTTCTGGAGACTCCGGCAGCGTAGGTCGGCTTTCTCCAAGGTTTTGTCGGTCAGGTTGAGCTTCTTGCGGTAGTGCCCGTCTATCAGGTACCAGCGCAGACCGCAGGCACTGATTCCCTTCTCCAGAACCTGGTCTGGATAGACAATATTGCCCTTGCTTTTGGAGATTTTTTTACCCTCCCGGAGAACGTGTTCTCCATGCAGCCAGTAACGGCAGAATTCCTTTCCGGAAGCGGCCTCAATGACAGCAAGATTGTAATCATGATGGCGATACAGGTTGTCAACTCCGCCGCAGCAGATATCAACCTGGTAGCCAAGATGTTTGGTGATCATGGCCGGATCCTGGATGTTCCAGGCAGGCCTTCCTTTTCCCAGGGGGGAGTCCCAGCAGGTGTTTTCATCCCGTTTCCGATGGTAGCCGTGCCAGAGAATGAAATCGCCGAGGTTCCAGCGTCTGCCGGAATAGGTGTCTTTACGAAATCTTACCTTCTTTTCCGGCCATTTGCTCATATCCAGGCCGTATAACCTGCCGAATCCCGGAAATTTCAGGGGATCGAAGAAGATGTCTTTTTTATGCCGGTAGGCATAATCTTTTTTCATCAGTATCTGAATCAATCGCACAGACTGGTTGACACTTGTTGAGGAGCGGGGAATGTAATCCGGAAGCCTGATGTGAAGCAGACCGCAGTCCTCGAAGAACTTGGCGGCCACCTGCTCTGT
>JBEPXR010000155.1:0-6558 GCA_041641775.1 Desulfobia sp.
TCCCAGAATCATTTTCTCTTCCAGGGTTAATTTTAAAAATCGTTTCATATGATTCACTTTCCCCCTTTCTCCTGAAAGGGAATTGGTTTCAGTGGAGTCCATAAGTATGTTAAAGCTTGGCCCGGTAATGGTCGGGGAGGATTCCCATTTCAGGTGGCCCTCATTATCTGGAGGAGAAAAGGGGGGCTATGGAAAATTTATTCTTGTATATGTTGAAGCAAAATCTGTGCCTTCTATGAGGTCTGTGATAGGAGTGGCTAAATAAGATCTTAATTTTATTTTAAATTTTTCAATCTAAAAATCAGATCCGTAGGTCTTTACTGACTGCCGATCGCTCCTGGCCGACTTTATTCAGTTAATATCTGCTGAGCCTTTCCATTGGTGCTAAAGCCGATTGGAGGACATGTTCTTTTTATCCGGCCGGTGTCAAAAACATAACCATCCATCCAAATTACGGTTGCCTGACTGGGTTATAGATGAGACAAAATGACTTCCTGAAATGTTCCAATGACTTCATGAAGCAGGTGGTGAGAATCTTTGAGTTACGGGATGGGGTTGAAGCCCCCCATCCCTTCTCCTGGGTGGGAAAGGTCGGCAACTAAAAGGAAAGCTTCATGCCGGCGTAATAATTGTGACTGGCGAATTCCGTCTCTATGATGCCCAGGTCAGGATCTTCATTATTGAAGTATCGGTATTTGATGTCCAGGCTTACCCGTTCGCTCAGGTTACAGCCTATACCAGCGCTGAATTGATAGGCCAGGACATAGTCGTCTTCACCCGGGATGAGGAGACCGGACTCTGGAGAGATGAGGTCGCTCATGTCAACCTTGGCATATCCCAGACCGGCACTTAAAAAGGGGACCAAAGGCGATTTGTTCATGAAATCGTAATAGATATTGGCCATCAAAGCCAGACTTTCGGCCTGACTCCGGATGGGAGTTTTCCCTGGACCTGATGAGACGGCTTTGTCCAAGTCATTTTTCTGTCTGGCGAGCTCGAACTCCACCCTGTAATTGTTGTGAAACCTCTTCCCTAAAGCAGGTGATGGGGCGGGGTTTTCGTCAGAATTTGGAGAAACATCCCGTTTTACCTCAAATTCCTTCTCGAAATCATGAGTGGCTCCGACATTGAGCTGATTGTTCAATATCGGTTTGCTGCTCCCATAGGCGAGGGGAGAGTTCAGCAGAAATACCCCGCAGATCAGAATTGTAAGAATGGATTTTTGCATAGGTTCCCCCCTGTTATTGGCTTGGTGAGTGAATGCAGAGTTTCTGGACGCCTCTTTTAATGCCTCATTTAGGGTGAGCAGCTTTATCTCTGAAATTTCGTTTCTGAAGAGCAAGTAAATTTAGGGATATTGTTAAAAAAGTTTATACCGGATAATGTCATTGCGGTAATATCGGTTGCCCCCATGAATCGCCTGGCTCCTGGAATTACAGGCAATAAGGTTCTTGCCATCGTCCAGAAGGAAATTTACTTATGGTTGCAGTAAGATTAGAGGCAAAAAGTATGCCTGAGGTTGGATGGTTGGGGGGATGTCAATGCAGTCAATAAAATGACTTATCGAGGGGGATCGGTTTAATTTGCCGATTCGAGAGAATTTTTGTGTTTTTCAAGGATATGAAAAACTTCTTCAATGAGGCCTGGAAGATGGCCATGCAGAATTCTGGAAAAGTTGTAGGCGATCAGCTGTTTTCCCTCTCTGCCTCCGGCCAGTTTGTAGACGCTGTTGTATTTATCAGTTCTCTGTCCCTTTATTCTCCCGCGCCAGATCACTTCCAGGCTGTTCATATCCCGCAGCCGGAGATCGGCTTCCAGATTGACGTCATAAGAGACATAGGGCAGCCCCAGCACCCGGAGCAGCCAGGCATAGACTGAGGAGCCATAGTAGTAACCTCTCTCTATAACCCGGCTTCTTTTCAGTATTCCTTCCAGCCGGTAGTCCGTGACTCTATAGGGGTCCTGGGCCAGGTAAATGACTTCCCGGAAGGCTTCTGAATCACTGAGTCCCGAAGCAATGGCTTCGGTAAGATTGTCCTGCATCGGTTTTGAATTGTAGGGTGAATAGGCAGTGTAGATTTCCGGCATCTCAGAGCCGATATCAACCCAGAGGACACCCGGTATGTAGCCGAGCCATTTCTGATTTTCACTGCCCCTGATCTGGGGCCGCATGTCTACGAAAGTAGCGACTCCGATCGAAAGGTCAAGCGTCTTTCGGAAGCACTTTTCTTTTTGAAAAGCCAGGGGAGTCTTCAGGGAAAGATCCAGACCCGGAGCGCTGCAGCCGGTGATCATAAAAAGTGCCAAAGTCAGAAGCAGGAGGCGGTTTCTAAATCCAGGCAGGATGCACATGATCGGTTCTTTAAAAGGTTACTCGGTTTTCTTCTGTCTCAAACGGTCAAGAAGAGATTTTTTCCCTGTATCTTTCTTTTCTCCCCCGGCCAGCAGAGGATTGCCGCCATTTTTTTTCACTGCTTTTGAAGCCAGGAGCGAACCCTTTTCTCCGGTGCTGCTTCTGCCTTCTATAGCTTCGAAAAGTGTTCTATGACTTTTAATGGTTTCTGGTTTTTCCACCTCGTTGGTGACCGGGGTGAACTGATCGGGCTCGACTTTCCGTGACTGGATGATTTCCGCTTTCTGGGCTGGTGGTATAATCTCTCTGTTGACCTTTGCCGGCTTTTTTCGGGGCGAAGAAACGGTTTTGGGAGCTGCCGCCTTTTTTTTCGGAGGCGCCGGTGGTGGTTTTACCCGGGCCTTTCTGGTCTTGGGGCGTTCACCCTCGTTTTTTCTGACATCCTGCGCCGCCAGTTCCTTCTCAGTGCCTTTAAGCTGGTAAAATATGCCTCTGAGGTACTGCTGGGATTCAAAATCCGGGGCAAAACCACGCAGGGTTTCAGACCCCCCAACCAGGAGAGCGCCGTCAGGAGCCAGATTCCGGGCCAGTTTTTTGAAAAGGTTCACCTTGTCTGGCTGATTAAAATAAATAGCTACATTGCGGCAGAAGATGACATCAAACCGGCCTATATTGCCGAAGTCCTGCATCAGATTAAGGTGTTCAAATTTGGCCAGGCTTCTGACCTTGTCCTGAATCCGCCAGTTGGAACCCATTTTGGTAAAATATTTGCGCAAAAGATTTTCAGGCATCCCCCGGCCCACCTCGAACTGGTTATACTGGCCGTAGCTGGCCTGGGCCAGGGCTTTGTTGGATATGTCCGTTCCCAGAATGGAAATATCATATCTGTTTACGTCAGGAAGCATCTCCAGAAGTGTTATGGCAATGGAGTATACCTCCTGACCGGTAGAACAGGCCGCGCTCCAGATCCTTATGGGGGTGGGGATGTTGGGGTACTGCCTGCAGCGGCGGTCTACCAGTTCCGGAATAATCTTGTTCTTGAGGAGTTCAAACGGGGTATTGTCCCGGAAAAAAAAGGTTTCGTTGGTAGAGATCGCATCAATCAGAGCCTTTTCCAGATCACCGCCTGGGCTGGCTTTGGCCTTCTGATAAAGTTCGCTATAGGTCCTGCAGCTGCTCAGACCGAGCAGGGGACCGAATCTGGTTTCCAGGAGATAACCTTTATCCTTGCCTATGTGGATCCCGGAAATATCGAAGATGTACCGGGAAAACAGGCTTATCTCATCGGGGGTTATCTTGGTCATCGCACCGTTTTGACTATTTCCAGGGCCAGGGTATCCAGAGGAGAAATGATATCGGCAAGGCCGGCATTCACCACCGCCCTCGGCATGCCGTAAACCACGCAGGACGCCTCATCCTGGGCGATCCCCACTGATCCTGCAGCCTTGGCCACGGACAGACCCAGCCTGCCGTCGGAACCCATGCCTGTCATGACCACGCAGGTAGCTTTGGAGCCGTATTCCCGGGCCACCGAACGAAAAAGATAATCCACTGCAGGCCTGCAGTTATTCTCCGGGGGGTCGTCTGTGATTTTGATCACTTTTTTCAGACCCGCCTTCGACACTACCTTCATCTGCCGGCCCCCTGGAGCAATGTATACCGTATTGGATTGAACCTCCTCACCGTCTTCTGCTTCCTTGACATGGAGTGCGCACTTCCTGTCCAGGCTCTGGGCCAGTGATGCAGTGAACACCGGAGGCATATGCTGGACCAGGAAGATGGGAACTCCTATGTCACCGGGGATATCCGGCAGCACCCTGGCAAGGGAGTTGGGGCCTCCGGTGGAAATGCCTATGGCAATGGCCTGCGATTTTTCCGTCCGTTTAAGCGGCTTTGCCGGTTTAGCGGGGACCGCGGGTTTCCGGGGAGCGGCGGGCTTCTCTCCAGGAATATCCCGAAACTGGCGATGGCGGATGTATCCTTTTAAGAGCCTGGTGAGTTCCGTCTTAATGACCTCGATATTCTCCTCTTTGGAGTCGCTGTCGGGTTTGGAGATGAAATCGAAAGCGCCCAGCTCAAGAGCCCTCATGGTGGCTTCACTTCCTTTCTGGGTTTTGGAGCTGAGCATAATGCAGCCCACCTCGAGACCCTGTCTGTTGATCTCCTCCATGAGCTCCAAACCATTCATGATGGGCATTTCCACATCAAGGGTCAGCAGGTCAGGTTTCAGGGTTCTGATTTTGGTCAGGGCTATTTTGCCGTTATTGGCGGTTCCCGTCACTTCGACGCCTTCTATTTCACCGAGGAGATCACTGACGATCTTTCTATAGAAGATGGTGTCATCCACCACCATAACTTTTAAAGGCATAGGAGTATCTGCTTTTAGGATATTCTTTCTGTAAGGGTATGGGAAAAAAAGGATACAGGGAAGCAGAATTCCATTTGGCGGTGCTTCAATTTCGGCTGCGCCCACCCTGTATTGACTTTACTCTCCAGCTTGTTTCGACTCCCAGGTTACTACGGACAACCGGCATCAGCAATCGAAAGAATCAAATAGCCAGGACTTCCTTGAGATTGAGAATGGCCATCAACTCCCTTCCACTGCTTTTGAGAACACCGTTAAAGAATCGTCCCTGGGCTCCTTTAATATTGGAGGGGGATTCTGAGATAGCGCTTTTGGGCGCGGTCACCACATCGTTGATCTTATCAGCCAGCAGGCCGATATACTCATCTGCCGAATTAACGATGATAATTCTGCTGGTCTTCCCTATCGCTGAAGGGGCATAACCGATTTTCAGACTCTGGTTGATCACCGTGACGATCTGGCCCCTCAGGTTCTTGATCCCCATAACGTATTCCGGAGCCAGAGGAACCTTGGTGATGGATAAATCGGCATTGATTTCCTGAACCTGATTGATGTCGATTCCACACAGGGTTTCATGCAGGTAAAATGAAGTGAACTGAAGATGTTCCTCTTTTTCCGAAGCAGTCGTATTCTCTTTGGTATTCATGGCTCTGGCCTTATCGATCTGGTTAACCATCTGTATCTGGTGGGGGAGTTAAGGTCCATCCCTTTGCTATATTGTTTCTGCCTTAGACTTCTTCACATTCTTTTGCCAGTTGGTCAAGTTTCTGGAAGAGTTCATCTGCCTGTTCTTCCATTTCTTCGATATACATTTTCAGGGCCTCCAGTTCCTTGCCCTCCTGGTACAGTCTGGCGATCCTGAGTCCGGTATCATGAAGAAGCTTGTGGGGCTCGTCGATCTCCCGAAAGGATGGGATATGGGAAAATTCTCTTTTCCCGTCGGACTTGTACCACAAACCGAACTGGCAATTGGTGTGGTCGGGAAGATTGCCGACATCCATGGTTTCAAGGCCGCCGAGCATGTCGGCCAGTTTCTTTTTCCATTTGTTGTGAGCCATTTTAATGGCAGGAGGGTTGAAATCGCAGCTGGTGTATTTGAAGAAATCTATGTCGTTGATGACCAGACTTGCCATGTCGGTCTGGACCCCTGAAGTTTTGGAGAGTCTCCGGTTCGCCGTCTTGATCTGCTGGGCGGCTTCACTGATTCCGTTTATCTCCTTGGCAATCTGCTGGGCGGCTTGGGAAGACTGGGAAATATTTTCTGTTATCTCATTTAAGCCGCTGGAAGCCTGGTTGACGTTTTCGGTAATTTCTGCCGTAGCCTTGTTCTGTTCTTCCATGGCTATTGAGATCGAGCTCACCGTATCGTCCACATCCTGGATGGCTGAGGAGATTTCTTCTATGCCCCGCACCGAGGAATCGGTTGAATTTTTGATGGCTTTCAATTTCTGGGAAATGTCGTTGGTCGCCTCAGCAGTCTGTCTGGCCAGATCCTTTATTTCATTGGCAACAACCGCAAAACCTTTGCCGGCCTCCCCGGCCCTGGCCGCCTCGATGGTGGCATTCAAAGCCAACAGGTTGGTCTTATCGGATATGGCCGTAATGGTCTCGGTCACCGTTCCGATTTCCGCTGCTGCCAGGCCAAGCTGATTGATGGTTTCACTGGCCTCACTGGCCTTCTTCACCGCCTCGTGGGTGTTTTGACTGGCTCCATCGGCATTGCCGGCAATTTCGGTGATATTTGCACTCATCTCTTCGGCGGCCGAAGCAACCGTATTGACATTGGAGTTGGCCTCCTCCATAGCGGCGGCCACTGAATCCATGTTCGTGCTCATCTCTT
>JBEPXR010000156.1:0-6510 GCA_041641775.1 Desulfobia sp.
ACTCCAGTCTTGATTTACTCACCGCCAGGCTCCGCTACGAGAGACTGGAAAGGGATACCGACTTTGAGGGGGATTCTACTTTCAGGCGCTATGATGTGACGGACAAAAGCATGGATGAAATACGACTCGCCCTTGAGTTCTACCCTCTTCATCAGCTTGATTTCGGTTTTGAGTACGCCTATAAGATGAATGATTACGATGAAACAGATCTGGGCCGCACTGAGGATGAACGCCATGAAATCTATGCTGATTTCGTCTGGCACGCGGCTGAGAATATAACTGTGAACTGCTTTGCCGGCTATGAAATTTCTGAGACCGACAGCAGCCATCGGCAGGTTGGGGGGGGGGATACCTTCGGCTGGAGCAAGGAGCGTGATGATGATTACTGGATCTATGGCTTGGCGGTTGACCTTCCTGACGTCGTTGAAAAATTGAGCCTCAGATTCGCGTGGCAGTACCAGGAATCGGACGGCGAAGTCAACTTCACATCTCCTTCCGCAACCCTCAGTGACATCAGTGAGTCCGATGACTATGACAAACAGGAACTGGAGGCAAGAGCGACATACGCCCTCAGGACTGATCTCGACATCACTCTCGGTTATCTCTATGAAAAGTATGACTACGATGACCTCCAGTATACGGATTACATGTACTACCAGACAGCCACTTATCTCACCGGTGCTTACTATGAGAGGAGTTACGAGGCGAATGTCGGTTATTTGATGGTAGCTTATAATTTTTAAGGTTACCTGAACCAGGTTTCGACTCAAAAAGGAGGAAAAAAGGGAAGAGGCAATTACCTCTTCCCTTTTTTCGTATTATGAAAAGCGTCCCATCGCTCTAAATGGTTACAGACTCTATCAATCATTTCCTTCTTGACAATCTTCTTATCCTATTTATATTAAAAAATTATATAACTTTTTTTACCAATTCCGCTTTATATCTTGAGACTGATCCATCAAAGTAGCGGTAAAATCCGCTGTCCTCTCTCCGCCTTCTTCGCAGGCTACCTGTTAATATATACATCCACTGCTCCAGAAGACATGTGGTCCGACCACTCATACAAAAAAACGGAGGAGATGAAGATGCAAAGAACATTCCCGTCGACCCTGCACCTTTTTTTTGCCTTGCTGCTTTTTTCTATCCTGGCTGCCGGCTGTGATAATGGCGAACAGAATATTGGCAAGGAAGCCGTGCAGTCCCAAAGCATCAAACTGGGCTTGATTCCTGAACACGATATCTTTACCCAAAAGCAGAGGTATGAGCCACTGACTTACTATCTCGGCCAGGAACTCAATCTGAACATTAAATTAAAGATCCTTTCCAGATACGGCAACATAATCGACAACTTCGTTTCGGAGAGTCTGGACGCCGCCTTCTTCGGGAGCTTTACCGGCGCCCTGGCCCTCAAGAAGTTAGGAGTCCAATTTCTGGCCCGGCCAGAATACAACGACGGCACCTCTACCTACTACGGCATGGTATTTGTCAGGAAAGACAGCGACATAAAAAACAGCGTGGACATGAAGGGCAAAACCTTCGCTTTTGTCGACAAAGCGACAACCGCCGGCTGGCTCCTGCCTATCCATTTTCTCCACGATGATCTGGGAATTGAGGATCACCGATCCTGGTTCGCTGAAACCTATTTCACAGGGACCCACGAGGATGCCATCTACGATGTTCTCCAAGGAAAAGCGGATGTTGGAGCGGCCAAGAATACTGTATTTTATCGTCTCGCAGACAGTGATCCCAGGATACTGGAAGAACTGGAAATCCTGACTACCTCTCCCAAGGTTCCTGCAAATGGGTTGGCGGTAAGAAATGGATTTGACAGTTCTCTTGCCGGTCAGCTCAAGGAAACCCTGCTGACAATGCACGAAAATTCTGATGGCAGGAAGGTTCTGGCGGAATTTGGTGCCAAACGTTTTATTGAAACAACCCAAAAGGATTACCAGCCGGTTTTCGAGTATGCTGAACATATAGGCTTGGATCTGGCAGCCTATGAATATACGAATGAATGAGGACATAGTGCCTCCTATTGACAATTGGAGGTTCGCCTTGCATATTTCCCATACGGCCAACCAAGACTCTGCAGCCTCCGGAACGAACTTGATAAAACGAATATGATCTGCTCTAAAATAACTTCGAAGAAGACTGACGACCAACACTACCAAACCATTCCCCAACCCGTATTTCTTCTGCCGCAGGCTTTGAAGCCTTCCTGAGACGTTCATGAAGAAAAAGTTATTCGTAGGCTTAATCATCCTCTCTATTGGTTTTATCCTGGGAGGAGTCTATATTACCAAGTCCATTAACCTGGTAGTCGACAAACTGAACAACATCATTGCTCTGCACAAGGTGGACTACCTCAGAGATGATTTGATCAACAAGATCAAAACGGTCCAGACCGATCTGCAGCTCAAGGACTCTCCCTACGCCACCAATGTCGATACCTTTGTTAAACACGGGGAGGAGATGGAGGCTGCCGCTGACATCTGTTTCGACTGCCATCATGATAAACCCGTCCAGGAAGACCTGGAAGACCTGGAAAGATCAATCAATAACTTTCAAAAGAAATTAAGCAGAGTATACACCCTGCGTGCCAACCAGGAACGGCTCCGGGAGGAAAAAAGGGAAGCCCTGGCCTGGGGTGACAGGATGCTTGAGAAAGTTAACTCTCTGGATATCAACTCATCAGAAAAAATTGCCCTCAGGATTGATCAGGCCCATCAGACCATTACCACGGTAAAGCATCTGGTCCTTTTCTTTGTGACCACAGGCCCCCTTGTCGTTCTCCTCGTCTTTTTCTACTTTGCCCGACGATTCTCCCATTCCATGAGCGCCCTCTCCAGAGCGATCAGCCACATAAAGGCAGGAAACCTCACTTACCAGATCAAAGAAGACCTGACTGACGAATTCCAGGAGCTGGCCATCGCTTTCAACAAGATGGGGATTTCTCTGGAGGAACAGCATCGTCGGATAGAATCCATCCAGCAGCGCTACCGGATGCTTTTTGAAAGTGCCGGAGAGGGTATTATGATCATGGAGGCAGAGGGTGACCAGGCCGGCAGGATCGTTTCCGCCAACGAGGCCGCAGCCGGGATGCATGGCTATACCGTGGAGGAGCTGCAGTCCATTAAGGTACAGCAGTTGTATACACCCGATGACGTGGATCAGTTTTACAGCTATCTTGAACAACTGCTCATGGGAGAGCAGATCAATATTACCGTCAGCCACCAGAAAAAAGACGGCACCGTCTTTCCGGTGGAAGTCAGCGCAGGGCTCTTTACGCATGAAGGTCTACGATATATTTTCGCCTTTGACCGGGATATCACCGAGAAACTTCAGGCTGAAGAGGCACTGCAACGCTCTAGACAGATGGCGGTTGTAGGTGAAATGGCAGCAGGACTGGCCCACGAGATCAAGAATCCGCTCGCCGGAATCAAGGTCTCCATTGAAATTCTTGCCTCCGATCTCGACCTTGAACCAGAGGATAAAGAAGTTCTACTGCGCATCATTCAGGAGATCAACAGGATGGAGAAACTGTTGAAAAACCTTCTCAATTATGCCCGGCCACCCAAGCCGATCCTGGAGAAGGTCAGTGTCAATGAAATCCTGGAAAATTCTGTCAAGAACGCCCAGGTGACTCTACGCAGTCCGGTCTACAGGGCCAAGGGCTCCCGGGATATAGACTTTCAAATCGAACTCGACCGGCATATCCCTACAATTATGGCTGACTCCTCGCAGCTTCAGCAGGTTTTCCTGAACATTCTGCTCAATGCCGTAGATGCCATAGAAGAATCCGGGACAATCACCGCAACAAGCAGACAGAACTCCAGGGGAGAACTGGAGATCATACTAGCCGACGACGGTAAAGGTATGAACGATGAAGCCAAATCCAGACTGTTTCAACCTTTTTATACAACAAAATCAAAAGGTAACGGCTTGGGGCTCTCCATCAGCCGGCGTCTCATTGAACAGCATCACGGCCGAATTGAAGTGGCAAGCAGTCCCGGAGCGGGAACTGCATTCACCATCGTGCTCCCCCTGGGAGATTCATTGCCCGTAATAGATAATTCTGACAAGTAGACAGGGATTATAATATGAAACCCAAAGGCAGGATTGTACTAATGGATGACGATGAGCTCATCGTCTCGATGCTGACCAGGTCCCTCAAAAAAGAGGGACACGAAGTCAAAGCCTATACCAGCGGCAAAGACATCATCGACAAAATTCTTGACTGGCATCCCCACATTGTCATGCTGGACATTATGCTGGGTGAGGATAAGGATGGCCTGGATATCCTGCAGGACATCAAAAAAGAGAAGATAGATACGGAAATCGTCATGCTGACCAGTGACGACACGGCGGAAACCGCGATCAAGGCCATGAAGCTGGGGGCGGTGGATTATCTGACCAAGCCTTTTAATATCGATGAAATCAAGATAGTGATCGCCAATACGCTGGCCAACTCCCGTCTCAAAGAAGAGCTGGAATACCTGAAGCGCAATGAGTTCCATTCAGCCGAAGAGATTATCGGACGATCGGCTGTCATGAGAGACATGATTGAACAGGCCGAAACGCTTGCTTTGGCCGGTACCTCCAATCTGCTAGTAACCGGAGAATCCGGTACCGGCAAAGAGGTGATGTCCCGCTTTTTCCATAAGAAGAGATACCTTAACGAATACTCCTCAAAAGCAGCAGCCCCTCCATTTATCGCCTTAAACTGCACAACCCTGGCGCAAAATCTCATCGAAAGCGAATTGTTCGGTCATACCAGGGGAGCTTTTACCGACGCCAAAACCGATAAAAAAGGTGTTTTCGAAATGGCTCACGGCGGCACACTCCTTCTGGATGAAATCGGTGAAATGCGTCCGGATGTTCAGGCCAAGTTTCTCCGGGTTCTGGAGACCAGGACCGTCCGTCGTCTTGGGGGTAAGGAAGACCTTACCTTTGAAGAAGTGGTTATTGCTGCCACCAACAAAGACCTGGAGCAGGAGGTCCGGAACGGAAATTTCAGGGAAGACTTATACTATCGTTTAAACACCTTTGTTCTTCATCTCCCGCCCCTCCGAGAGCGCAAAGAGGATATTCCCATGCTGGCCGGATACTTTCTGAACTCCTTCTCCCAGCAATATCAGAAAAAAAATATCAAAGGATTCTCCAAAGAGGCTGAAAAACTGCTCTCATCCTACAGCTGGCCGGGAAATGTCAGAGAACTTCGGAACGTAGTAGAACGGTGCGTAGTTCTCGAACGAGGCGAATACATAGGTACCGGGCATCTTCCCACCGAAGTAAGCGGCAGGCCAATAACGGAAAGACGGAAAAATTTTGAAGTAGTCCTGCCCGATAAGGGGGTAAAGCTTGATGAAGTAGTGAAAGAGCTGGTTCGTCAAGCCATGAACAAGACGAATCACAACAAGAAAAAAGCGGCAAAACTCCTGGGGATAACCTATGACACTCTCCGGTACCAGGTGAAAAAATTCGAACTGGAGTAGAGAAGGTGTCTCAAAGCATCTATTGAGGAAAAGTCATTTCCCCGAAGCGAAGGAAGGCTTCAGACAAAAGAGATCCCGGCACGGCACAAATTATCGTCGACCATGGTACTCCAGCGGACAAGACCCATCCTGTCCATCCATTCTCCCGAAAAACCGACAACCTGGGCTGTCTGTAGAGGGTAGTCAGTACATATGCCCATTCCCTCTTCCGAGATATCAACCAACTGGCCCTCCAGTGCCCGGCGCTGTCTCTCACCATCTTCATTGATCGTGAAAATAAAAAGGTCAATTTCCTGGTCGGACAAGATTCTGGGATGCCTCCTACCTGACCGGTATTCTCTGTTACCCCCGAGGTGGCGGGCTTGTAGTGGACGTCCCTGTTTCGTCTCCAGAGCCAGCTTTACCAGGCAGACAATCTCTCTTAAAAGAAAAGGCTTGCATATATAGTGGCACGCTCCGTTATCCAGAGCTTCCCGAATCTCACCGTTCTCTTCATCTGTCCCAATGAGACTGGCGGTCATGATAATTATTCTCGTCCCCGGACACGTCTCATTGATTATTCTCAACATTTCAATTCCTGAAATCTCAGGGATATGAATATCCAGCAGACACAGATCGAAAGGTGAGTGTTGCAGCTTTTCGATGGCTCCAGCTGCTGTCCAGGCAGTATCCACTTCCATTTCCTCATGCCTCAGGGCTTTACTCAGGCCGAAAAGGATAAGCTGATCATCATCGATAATGATGATCCTTTTCTTTTTTATGCCGGAACTCAGAAATTGCAAGGGTAGAGAAAATTTATCGGTCTTCATTAGCAGTATTGTTGGAACAGAAAAAGTCTACCTCTGGGCGTGGCGACTTAAAGAGCGGAATAAGGCAAAAAAGAGAGGACACAGAAGGAAAATACCAAAATAGCCTTACCTCCGGTCTTTAAAAAGTGCAATATCCGGGCCGGGGAATACCAAAAACTGAAATAGGCTGTAATCCAGGCTCCAGAAAGGTGAAGCACTGCCGACGA
>JBEPXR010000157.1:0-6408 GCA_041641775.1 Desulfobia sp.
TTTCCCAACAAGTACAGGCTGACAGGTTCCGACGACAGAAACCCGTCCACCGTGGTCGATCTGGTGGGAACCGGCAGCTTTTATCAAAAAAACAGGTCCAGCTCTTTTCTTCCGTCCGGATTTCCTGATACAATGAACTCAGAAAGGGAACCGGATGTGCAGATCATGTTTTTCCCCAGAAGTGAGGAAGAAAAGAATCAACAGATGCACGATCTCATTCATTCCTCCAACTGGCAGGCCAAGGACAGAATCGACAGTACCCTGATCCTGGTCGTTCCTGCCGAAAACCTGGATAAGCTTGCCTCTTTCTGTTCCCAGTACAAGGGCTTCTCTCTGGAGAATCAGCCTGAAAAGGGAGAGGAAGCCAGCAGGTACCGCCTCGTTTCCGTCCGTTGGCATTAAATACGGTCGTCTCTCCCGCCGATACGGGTTGATGGGCTGGAAACGGCCTGATCACCAGAACTGTGCACTGAGAATAATTTCTTAATCAGAGGATCAACCACTATGCGTTTACAACAGAAGAAGAACAGCACAATACTGTCCGCGGTTATTGCACTGACCTTCCTTTTTTTCAGCAGCCAGTCCCTGGCTCAAAGTCCCGGCTCTTTCGCCGACCTGGTCGAAGAGTACGGCCCGGCGGTGGTCAACATCTACACCACTCAGACGGTGGAGACTCCCCTCCACCAGTTTCCCTTTTCCGACAACCCGGATATCCCCGAATTCTTCAAGCGGTTTTTCGACCATCCCGGCATGAACGACAACAGACCGCCCCGCAAACAAAAGAGAACCAGCCTTGGCTCGGGAATCATCACCTCGAAGAACGGCTATATCCTGACCAACCACCACGTAATCAGAGACGCGGAGGAGATCAACGTCCGCTTCGCCAACCACCGGGAATTTACCGCTGAAGTGATCGGCACGGACAAGAAAAGCGATCTCGCCCTCATCAAGGTCGAGCCGGCTGAAGAACTCCCCTACGTCACCTTTGGCGACTCAGACAAACTGCGGGTCGGCGACTGGGTGGTTGCCATCGGCAACCCCTTTGGGCTTGAGCAGACCGTGACCGCCGGTATCGTCAGCGGCAAGGGCAGAACCCTGGGTTCAAGCTCCTATGAAAATTTCATCCAGACCGACGCCTCCATCAACCCCGGCAACTCCGGCGGCCCCCTCCTGACCCCGAAGGGTGAGCTGGTCGGTATCAATACCGCAATCTACAGCCGGACCGGAGGCAACATCGGCATCGGCTTTGCCGTCCCCGCCAACATCGCCAAATTCGTTATCGAGCAGCTCAAAGAAAACGGCGAAGTCATCAGGGGCTGGCTGGGAGTCATGATCCAGCCGGTTGACCAGGAAATCGCTAACCAGTTCGAACTGAAAGAGCCCAAGGGTGCCCTGGTCGGGGAAGTTCTTTCGGACAGCCCGGCCGGCAAGGCAGGAATCAAGGCCGGCGACATCATCATTGAATTCAACGGCCATGATATAGAAGAGATGCGGATGCTGCCCAACAGAGTGGCCCAGACCCCGGTCGGCAAGACCGCAGAGGTCGTGGTCATCAGGGACGGCAAAAGGAAAAGCCTGCCCGTCAAGATAGGCAAGCTCGAAGACGAGGGCATGAGCCGTGAGGCTGAAACCAGGACGACCAAACTCGGTATGAGCGTCCAGGAACTCACCCCCGAACTGGCCGAATCCCTTAATGTCGAAAAATCGGAAGGCGTAATCATCACCGATGTCGACCAGAGTTCCACAGCGTATATGGCCGGTCTGCGCCGGGGTGACATTATCCTTGAAGTCAACCGGGTAGAAGTAAAAAGTCTGGAGGATTTCAGCAAGGCCATTGAAGAAGGCGACAAAAGCGTCCTGCTCATGATCAAGCGAGACAGTCATACCCGCTTCGTGGTCATCAGACAGAACTGATCATACAGCACTTTTCAAACTGACGTAATTGCAAGAGGGGGGACATCGCACCCCCCTCTTTTTCGTTTGGCGGATATGCCTTTTGCCGTACATCTCAAATTCCACGACGATCTGCCGGATCTCCTGGCCAGAAAATGGCGGGGCGGGGCAAGGGTCGCCTATCCCCTTGACCGCCGGACCTCCATAAAAGACATTATCGAATCCCTCGGCCTGCCCCATACCGAAATAGACAGGCTGACCTCGGCCGGCCGGGCCGGAAACCCTGAAACCCGACTGATCGACTTCAATTACATTCCTCTGGGAGAAGAGACTGTCGAGGTCTACCCGGTGACGGAAGAAACCGATTTTTTCACATCCACCCTTTTACGCCCCAAGCCGTTGCCCGCCATGCGCTTCATCGCCGACGTCAACGTGGGCAAGCTGGCCGGGAAACTGCGGCTCCTCGGATTCGACACCCTCTATCAAAAAAATCTTTCCGACGACAAACTGGCCCGGACAGCGGCCCTGGAAGAGCGGGTCGTTCTGAGCAGAGACAAGGGTGTTCTCATGCGCAAAAAAGTAGTATGGGGGCACCTGGTCAGAAGCGAAGACCCGGAAGAACAACTGATCGAGACGGTCCGCCTTTTCCGCCTCAGCGACAAGGCCGATCCCTACACCCTTTGCCAGCACTGCAACGGCCGGCTGAAGCCTGTCGCCAAGGAAGAGATCGACCACCTCCTCAAACCCCTCACCAGGAAGTACTACGACACATTCCGAATCTGCGGCGACTGCGGCCAGATATACTGGGCCGGTTCCCACCGCCGGAAGATGGACAGGAAATTAAGCGCTCTCCTGCACCCCTGATCGAACCATCAACATCGGAAGGTTTCTACCCCAGGAACTTGCGGTGGTAGGCCGCCTCCAGAATATCCTTCTCCAGGTTCTGCACCCTGTCTTTTTTGAGGTCGCTGATCATCCGGCTGGTTATCTGCTTGTGGGCCTCATTGGTGTCATAATCCAGTTCCTGGAGCGAGTCCCTGATCTTGTCCGGCAGATTTCCGGGCAGGAGATCCAGCACCTCGGGATTATAGAATCTCAAAGCGTCCCGCAAATCCTCCCGGAAATTGACGTAGACGTCGTCGAAGTACTCGACATCCTTTTTCTTCAGAGCGCTCAATCCCAGAAGTTCCGGGGGCAGGCCGACGGAATAGAGAGCAGCGCAGAAAGTGATGGCCCTGGGCAGGGAGACATCCTCGATACTGCGGGAATAGCCGAAAAGACCGATATGGAGCTTTCTCTTTCTCCGGGAGGGAACATACCTGGCCATTTTATTGACCATGGGTGCCAGGAGTTTGATTTCCGTGGTGTATTCGGCCGAGTAGCGTTCGATAATCTCGAGAGAGCGGTCCAGGCCGATGTAACGGGGATGGGTCCTCTTCCTGGCATTGATCTCTTCCACCGCCCTGGCCACCTCGCCGGTAGTATAGTCGTACTTGAAGGCGGACTGAGCGGTAAAGGTCTGGACGCTGGGATACTCCCACAGGCAGTTGTGGACATTGGTGGGCTTGAAGTTACCCCGGAAAGGGTTGCTGCCCACCCCGATGATGGGGGGGATCTCCACGGCAAGCTTCTCCGCAAGGTTCCAGAGGTTCTGGAGGGCGATCTTGTTGAGAAGGACCGCGCTGACCAAGCCGTAATTCATGGCGGGATCGGAGCGGGCCAGAAAAACGCGCTGACGGTCCACCTGCTTGTCCTTGAGATACTCCTCGACGATGTGGTGGGCGTTAAGCATGCCCTCCTTGTCTTCAATCAGGGGGATGACATTAATGGTCTCGGGCTTCAGTTCACCGATCCAGTCGGAGATCTTGATGTCCCCCTCAAAAAAATACTTGTCGCCCTTGCCAGCCACGAAATCCCTGTAGTAGTGATAGACCCGGTTCAGGGATGCGGCCGAGGCGGTCATGGGCAGGATAACCTCGAAAATCGGGGGGGTGGAGTCATCGTAGAAAGCGCGGGCTATATCGAAATTCCGCGAAATGCTTTCCAGGGCCTCGAGCAGGATCTTGGCCTCGGTCTTCTCCACGTCCGGGTTGGGAACCCTCAGGGTCAGAAGACTATCTCGGCCCAGCCTGTTCCTCCGGAAAAACTGGGGAAACTTGGTAAGCAGCTTCTGGACCACGAAATTATCCACTTCCTTGCCCTCGATGTCCCACATCTGCTCCCCCATGCCCAGATGGGAGTAGGTATAGTAGGCCTCCAGAACTTCATCCTCTCCGCTTAAGACGTTTTCCTTGGCAAAAAACGGAGTAGTGACGTTGTCCGGATGCTGGGTGCTCATCAGCCTGGGTATTTCCACGTATCGTACCTCCTTTTTCAGGGGTTGGTTGTCAGTTGTCAGTTGTTGGTGGTTGGTGGCTTCATTCGAAAATAATCACCCTCCGTCCTTTTTGCAATCTCGGAAGCCAATCGGGCCGCCAGATTCGACCGGTCAGCGCCGCGGATTGCCCGGCAGAACCGGCTTCGGGCTTTTCTGCTTGACATAAACCAGGCACCTCAGTAATTTAGGTTGCTTATCCCACGGTGGATTCTGCTGACATCCAACCGGCTGGTACTTTATTGACTACATTTTAGAGGAGTTGGCACCTTGCGTAAAGTACAGGGAGATCTTGGCTTGATGGAGCTCCCCGAGCTCCTGCAATGGGCGGAAATGGGGCAGAAAGACGGCACCCTTACCGTCGTCTCCCGCAACATATACAAGTATTTCTTCTTCCGGCAGGGGGAATTGATCTACTTCTGCTCCAAGAAAAAGGGAGAACAGCTCGGCGAATTCCTCCTCTCCGGCAATTACCTGACCCGCCCCCAGCTCGCCGAAGCCCTGAAAGAAAGCCGGAAGCTGGGCATCCCCTTTGTCTCCTTCCTGATATCCAAGAGAATCCTCAGTGAGAACGAGGCCACCCGGGCCATGCGCGACCTGACCCTGACCTCCATTACCGACGCCCTCAAATGGCATACCGGCCTCTTCGAATTCATCGAAAAGATCCCGGAATCGGTGATCAATGGTCCTATAAAACTGAACGCCAGCCAGCTCCTGATGCTCTCGGCGGTTCAGTACGATCATAACTCGGACAAGGTCGACAGCGGGCAGTCGTTCAACCGGATTATGGAAGACGTCCGGCGGCGCCTGGCCACCGGCCGGATCATTCTGCCCTCGGCTCCGCAACTCCTGGAAAAGCTCAACAGGGCAAGTGAAGATGAAACGAGCTCCACCCAGGAGATCGGCAAGATCGTCATGGCAGACCAGATCCTGACCTCCAGAATTCTCCGGGTCGCCAACTCCCCTTATTACAGCCCGACCTCCGAGATCACCTCCCTGCAGAAAGCCATGAGCCTGATCGGCCTCTCCTCGGTAAAAAGCATTGCCATCGCCCATGCCATAAGCCGGGTGAGCCCCTCCCACCAGGAACGCATACGCCCCATCCTCGAGCACAGCCTGTTCACCGCCTTCATCGCCAAACTCTGTGCCCCCCACCTGCTGCTGCCTCCGGAAGAAGCTTTTCTCTGCGGCATTCTGCACGACATCGGCAAGACCGTCCTCTTCGGTCTCCTGGATGGCTACAAATTATCGGCAGAAGAAAAAGAGGACGCCATCTGGAAACTCCATTCCGAAGTGGGCTACCAGCTCGCCCGGGCCTGGAACTTTCCGGCCGTGGTCCAGGAAACTGCCCGGTTTCATCACAGTCCGGAGCACGCCGTCCAGTTCTACAGCCTGGTCATGCTCATCAACCTGGCCGACCGGCTAGCCCACAGCGGCAATCTCATGGACTTCCTGGGAGAGATCTGCGACACCCTGCTGGTGGAAGAAGACCAGGGAAAGAACCTCCTGGAGCACATCAAACTGCTGCAATCCTCCTCAAAAGAACTCACATAGTTCCACCAATCCCGTTCCCACCGCGGGAGCTCCGCCACCCGTCAGGAATGAATCCCTGTTTTTCAGGCCAGGGCGCTTTCATCCCCGCCGTCCTGGGTAAACAGACAGGAGGAACGGGTGTTATCCCGCAGACTCCAGAGAAAGTCGGCGTCAAGCTCAGCCGGAAGGGGAAAGACGTTCAGATCCGCTTCCGGGGCGCTGCTGGCATAGCGGCCGAAGTCGCCATCGGCAATATGGACCGCGGTCCGGGCCGGAAGCCTGGCCAGATCGACCAGCCGGGCCAGGAATTTTCCGGCACCGAGCTTCTCCTTTTCTCTGTTAACTGCAGCTATAACCGAAAGCTCGGCATTCCAACTTTCCATCATCCGGTAGGCCAGAAGTATTGCCAGGTCGAGATTTACAAACTCCATTTCCACCTTCCAGTCCGGCCCCTGGTCCGGTATCCAGAGATTCACCCGCCTCCGGCGTCCCAGACCAGCGGTTTCATGGCGCACCAGCAGGGCCACGCCCATCCGCTGATGCTTTGCTTCCCTGATCACCTTCTCAATGGACTGATGTGTTTCTTTATCCTTGGGGAGCTCCAGAAA
>JBEPXR010000158.1:0-6405 GCA_041641775.1 Desulfobia sp.
AATTGCGGCAGAACCTTCTGCATGGTTTCCAGATATAGTCTCTTGCGGGTGACCTCCCGGGCTTTTTCATATTCAGCGAGTAAGGCCAGAAAGCGTTCAGCCTCTCCCTGGGCGATATTCACTCTTTCCCTGGCATAGCCTCGGGCCTCCTGGACCACCTGTCTGGCCTCGCCCCGGGCCCTGGGGATGATTTTATTATACTCCCTCTGGGCTTCGTTGATCATCTGCTTCATCTCCTGATCAGCCTTGTTGACCTCGTTGAAGGCGGGCTTCACCGGATCGGGAGGATTTATATCCTGGAGCTTGACCGCAATAATATCCACTCCGCTCTCATAGCCGTCCAGAGTCTGCTGGATCATCTCCTGGGTCGCATCCTCCATGATACCCCTATTATGAAGGACATAATCAAAATTGCGGTTGCCGACATATCTGCGGATGGCTGTCTCGGAGATATCCCGCACCGACTCGTCCACATCCCGCACCTTAAAGACGAAATTGAAAGGATCCTTGATCTTGTACTGCACGATCCATTCACAGTTGATTACATTCTTGTCGCCGGAGAGCATCAGGGACTCTTCATCGTAACCACTCTTGTCGAACACCGTACGCTGTCCCGGAGAGCGGGTCCGGAAGCCGAACTCCTGCTTACGGACGCTTTCCACATCAACCTTGACCACATCATCCATGAGAGGGATCTTAAAATTAAGCCCCGATGAAGCCAGCTTGTGGAACTCGCCCAGACGCAGGACAACCCCCTTTTCTCCAGGCTGGATAGTGTAAAATGAAGAATATACGACGTTGATGATAAACAGGACGCCGATGACAATCAGGATCTTGACGAGCCCCCTCTTCATATCAGGTGACTTCCTGGAGGAGTCTCCGCCGGAATCGCCGCCGTCCCCTCTGCCGCCGCCTTCAAAAAAGTCCTTGATCTTCTTCAAGAAAGCCGCCAGGGCCTCTTCAGGCGAGTTGGGCCCCCTGTTTTTACCCCAGGGAGGTTGGTTGCCAGAATTCATTTATGAATTTCCCCCTTCGAATTAATATTCCCTCTACCCTCCGTCACTTTCATATGGCCGGAGTACTTAGCAGTGATATAGTAACGCAGTTTCCCAGATAACGCATGATCTTTCAACAATTTTTTAAGGGGTCCCAGCCTGTCGGTCCACAGAATGAAAAGAGATTATCGGCTGCCCATCCCTGCTAGGCCTCAAAGGCCAAAAACCAGCTGAGCCCTATTATTGCAGCAGTTACTCCGGCAAAGACAATCTGCCAGGTTCTGGATACGCTTATTTTTGCAATTCCGGGATAAATCGCCGCCACCAGTCCCAGGCAGGCTCCAATCACCAGGCCGCTCCAGTGGGCTCCCACATCAGTTCTCCCACCCCCCGAACCCAGGAGGGCCATTAATCCCAGGGCCGCACCGATGGGCAGGACCACAGCCTTCAGGCTGTGACTCCTCTTCATCTCCAGGCCGGCCAGAACACCTATGGCTCCGAAAACCGCGGTGGAAAATCCCACGGACAGGTGGTATTCGTCCCTGAGCAGGACATTGAGGAAATTTCCCAGGAGACCGGCCAGCAGGATGAGAAACCAGGCCAGTCCTCCCCCCAGAATCTTGCCCAGAAGATGGGAGATGAACCCCCCGATCAAAAGATTGCCCAGAAGATGACGGGCATCCGAATGGAGAGTTAATCCCGTAACCAGCCGCCACCACTCGCCCTGTTCCAGAACTCTGATGCTGTCCACAGCCCCTTCGGCAAACCAGGGACTGTCACCACTCCAAGGTCCTGTTATCCAGAAAAACGCGAGCAGAAGGCCCATTACCAGGACCGTGGGAGGCCGGTTATGGGGAAAGGCCAGAATGTTGAGCGGCTCTTCCGGAACCGGAGGCCAGTCCCGATTCTCTCTTTCATAGCTCCGGATCTGGGCCCTGGCCTCTTCCACTTCGTCATCTGAACCGCGAAGCGACCAGCCGGAACTCTCGGCTACCACCCGATGACGCATCCCGGCAGACTGCAGAACCAGCGACCAGAGCAGAAGCCGCTGGTAATTGCGCGATCTGAATATTATCGTATCCATATCATTTGGCTCTTCTTCACCAAGAGAATCCAGCTCAGACAAATGTCACCCTCCAAACAGATTTTTCCATCGGTAATTCAACCACCCTTTTGCCGGCTCCAAGCCCCAACCAACCCAGCATCCAATGTGACATTCAGTTTCTGTTATACACAGTTCAAGTAAAGTAGAATGGGTCTTTTCTTGTGAACTATACCACCAACTATTTCCCTTTATTTGTTCCAGAAAAATGCTTAATATATTAATTATGTATAGCATTAACTACTCATAACACATTTCCTTTTAACCTGGAAATTATAAATACCGGTAGAGTACCACCAGATTATCGACAACCTCCTTAATATAGTCATAGTATTCGACTCTGAGTTACAATGATAGGAATGTGATAATGGTGTTATGACAGTGTCAGGTATTGATAACTTTTTCATGTAAATTATTTTTTCCGACTCAAACCTTCCCGACAGACAGGCACTGTTTTTCACTTTACTCTGCGAACAGGCTTGAATAAAGGTGCAAACGCCAGTATCACAATTAATTAAAATAATTTTAATTCTTATTTAACGATCAAGGATCTAATATCATGGAAAATTTACACCTTCATGCTCTCCAGTTTTGCAGAGATCATGAGCACCCTGAAAGTTGCGAACGGTTCACAAGGGCGCTTCTTGACAGCATGGAAGAAGGTGTGCTGGTTCTGAATACCGATTACAGAATCCAGATGACCAACAGAAGTTATGTCGAAATATCAGGTAAAAAAGAAGCCGAGATACTGGGACGCTTCTGTTACGAGGTCACCCATCACTCCAGCATCCCCTGCTGGAAAATCCCGGGCAGTTCCCACCTCTGCCCTACTAGAGAAGCCATCCGAACCGGCGAGCCGGCCTCGGCCGTCCACAGCCATTATGACAGTGAAAAGCGCCTCCATTACATCGAACTTAAATCCTATCCCCTCAAGGACCAGGATGGCAAGATACGTCAGATCATTGAAACGCATTCCGACATAACTGAAAAAATGACCCTGGAGGCCCACCTCCTCCAGGCCGAAAAAATGGAATCGCTCGGCAACATGGCCGGGGGCATCGCCCATGACCTGAACAATATCCTCACTCCCATCCTGGGGAATGCCGAACTGGCCTTACAGAACTTGTCTGCCGGAGATTCCCATTATGAATCCTTCAGGGAAATCCATAATGCCGCCAGCAAAGCCAGTGAACTGGTCAGCCACATTCTGGCCTTCAGCCGCCGCCAGCTCCTGGAAATGCATCCTGTGGATCTGAACCGGGTGGTTGTCAACCTCAACAGATTTCTCAACCGGGTTATCAGGGAAAATATCCAAATAAAAGAATATCTGGCTGACGACATTAAGCCCGTCAATGCAGATAAGACCCAGCTCGAACAGATTATTATGAATCTGGTCGTTAATGCAGGAGACGCCATGCCCGAGGGGGGAAACGTGATTATCGAGACCTCCAGGATTACCGACCTGCAGGCCACCTGCTCAACCTGCGGTGAAATGATGTCGGGCTCCTTCACCACATTCCAGGTTACTGATGAAGGCACAGGTATCGCTCCGGAGATCCTGCCCCAGATTTTTGAGCCTTTCTTCACCACCAAAGGGGCAGATACGGGAACAGGTCTGGGGCTGGCCACCGTTCTGGGAATAATTCACCAACACAACGGCCATATAAATGTCTATACAGAAATCGGCAGAGGGACCACCTTCAAGCTGTATTTACCGGAGATAGCCTCCGGGGAACTTCCAGATACAAAAAAGCGGGATGATACCGGCCTCATTAACCTTGACGACCACAGAGGAGGCAGCAGGAATATCCTGGTGGTAGACGATGATGAGAGCGTGCGCCAGGTTATAGAGCGTATACTGACCAGGTATGGCTACCAGGTCCGTAGCGCTGAAAGCGCTGAAAAAGCGCTGGAGATCTTTTCCGGCCTGCAGGAGAGGCCGGCCCTGGTAATAACCGATGTTATCATGCCGGGAATGGACGGCCAGGAATTGACCAGCCGGATCAGGGAAATGGAACCGGATGTCCCGGTATTATTTATGAGCGGCTACAGCTCGAATGTCATCCACCAGAATTTTATCGTCAAACACGATTTACAACACATTCAGAAACCGGTCACAATGAGGGAGCTGATCACCAAGGTGGAAAACATTATCGGCGTCGACCAGCAGTAATAGAGGCCGGAGGGCAACCAGACCGCCGCAAATCCCTTATAATCAGGCGGCCATCATTTCGAGGTATGGGTGAACACCCCGTCCCAGTCAGGGCCCGGGCCTTCCTTCCCAAGATCAGCGATTCGCTTTATATAGAGCCGATAGAGGAGACAGGGATTTTCAGCCTCCAGGTCGGCAAGAAGTTCCTCGGCCAGAGAAAACTCCTGTTCACGATACAATGCTACAATCCTCTCAAAAGCCTCAACTTCCCGTCTCAAATCAGGATCAGGGTTGCCTTCACAGAGAGGCTCATAGAGAGCAACGGGCCGTTCTCTGCCTTTCACCCGGACCAGGTCGATAAACCGGCAAAAAAACTGATCACCTATCGCCTCCCTGGTGAATTCACTTATTAGAAGTGAGGTTCCATAGATCTTATTCAGCCCCTCCAGCCGCGAAGCAAGATTGACGTTGTCACCGATCACCGTATAATCGAAGCGCTGTTGGCTGCCGAAATTCCCGGTATTCATTTCGCCGCTGTTCAGACCTATCCCGATCTCTATACGAGGAAACCCCTCCTCTTCCCATACCGGCTGCAGCTCCCTGAGTCTCTCCAGTGAAGCCAGAGACGCCCGGACCGCTTTGACGGCATGAGCCCTGTCGCTTAAGGGGGCGCCCCAGAAAGCCATTATGGCGTCACCGATATACTTATCCACCGTGCCTCCATGCTCCATAAGGACAGTACTCATGGCCGTCAGATAGGTATTCATCAGGCGCCCGATGTCCTGGGGGGACATGCCTTCGGATATTTTGGTAAAGTCACGGATATCACTGAAGAAAACAGTAAGATCCTTTACTTCCCCCGACAGGGAGAGTTTCCGGGGGGCCTTGATGATATCATCAACCAGTTCAGGGGACACGTAACGGCTGAAGGCCTTATGGAGAAAGCGCTTTCTCCTGCCTTCAAAAAAGTAGTTGGCCAGGGTGACCAGAAGAAAAACGGCAACAATGGTGAGAAGAGGGTAAGTTATACCAACCAGTCTGCCTTGCAGAAAAAAATACCAGGAACCGGCGAAAGTTGCCAGCAGGCAGAGGATACCACCCAATCCCCCTGCCAGCGGAGAGGTATAAGCCAGGAGAGCGCTCAGAAACAGTCCTCCAAAAATAACCGCGGCATAAGTTAAGCCTATCTCCGTATACCGGTCGTAGACCAGTGGATCTCCCTGGAGCAGGTTGTCGACCGCAACTGCCTGAATCTCCACTCCGGGAAATATATTGGAGAAGGGGGTTGACCGCAGGTCGAAGAGCCCGGCCGCAGAAGTGCCGATCAGAACGATTTTATCTCTGAGATCTTCTTTTTTCTCTTCCTGCAGCAACTCTGTGGCGGAAATATAGGGAATGGTTTTC
Source organism: Desulfobia sp. (assembly GCA_041641775.1). Taxonomy (GTDB): domain Bacteria; phylum Desulfobacterota; class Desulfobulbia; order Desulfobulbales; family SURF-16; genus JAWLDV01. Next base: position 5,654 of record JBEPXR010000158.1, read on the forward strand.
ACCGGGCCCCGGTAATTGAGGGTCAGCTGTCCCCGGTCATCAGTGGGAATAAAATGCTGACCTATACTTATCCCCAGGATATCTTTTCCCTTACGCCTTGATCTCTTGGAAACATGGACGGTTACTCCCCTTTCCTGCCTGGCTATTCTGCAAATCTCCAGAGCCAGGGAGGGATACGGAAGATCGTCCAGGCTCATGAAAAGCGGGACCTGCCTGATGATCCCGGATGGTCCGGGGAGCACATTGATAAATCCTTCACTGTGGGCCCTGGAAATTTCGGGGATATTGAGAATAGCGTTATACGCAGAAATAAAATTTATGTCGGAGAACCCGGCCCGGTTCGAATCGAGACCGATATTGCAGGAAGGGAAGGGACGCCCGGTCATGAGATCATTTTCGGGATTGGTAACCATGGCATAACCAAGAACACTGGAAGAAGCGGCCAGTGACCTGCCGAACATCTTGTCATGGTCCAGTCCTGCTCTGTTCTTCAGCTCCCGCAGTCGGGACGAGTCTAAAGGCTCCTCCAGGAATCTGTTCAGATCATCCAGGTAATTCTTGGGGGAAGTCCGGTCTTCTTCTGCGAAAAGAATGTCAAGACCAATTACCTCAGCGCCCTGATCCTGGATGGAACCGATCAACTCAGCCAGAATATCGCGGGGCCAGGGCCACTGGCCTATCTCCTCCAGGCTCTTATTGTCGATATCAACAATGACCACCTTGCCTGAAGTCGGCTCGGGACCGCGCATACG
>JBEPXR010000159.1:0-6405 GCA_041641775.1 Desulfobia sp.
GACAGCTGGATTCGGTTGAAGTAATCCTCAATAACAGTTTCGGCATGGTGGGAATAAATTCCGTATTGATCGTCAAAAAGCTTACGTAGTGTATAGAAAAATAGAAAGTAGAAATTGCAGATTGAAGGCTGGCCGCATGGTAGATGCGGTGCGCGATCTGTAATTGTCAAAGAGGAATCTTATGACCCGTGATGAAATAAAGAATCTTGTCATAGAAATAATTCAGGATATTGATGAGGACGCCACCACCGATAATCTCGATCCTGATGGGCAGCTGCGGGATCAACTCGATCTCGATTCCATGGATTTTCTCGATATAGTCATGGAACTCAGGAAGCGTTACAAACTGCAGATTCCGGAAGAGGAGTACCCCCAGCTGGCTACTCTGAACAGCTGCGTGGAGTATCTCGAACCCAAATTGAAAGATTTTTGATGTCCCCGTGGCCGATTATTCTCTCGTGGTAATCGGCGGCGGCCTTTCCGGCCTGGCTGCCGCTATCCGTCACGCTCGGTTTGACAGTTCCGTTCTGGTGCTGGAGAAACACGATAAACCTGGAGGTCTTAATTCGTTCTACCGGCGCGGAGGCTTTCTCCTGGAAACAGGCCTTCACGCCATGACTAACTATGCCCCCCCGGAAGCGCGACATGCCCCCTTGAATCTGCTTTTCCGCCAGTTGAAATTATCCCGCAAACAAATCAGCTTCCATCAACAAAAGGGTTCGCTGATCCGGTTCCCGGATCGGGATCTCTATTTTTCCAACGATCAAGACCTCCTGCTCAACGAGATATTCGAGAAATTTCCCCATGACATAGACAACTTCCGCAGACTGATCTCCTCAATCAGCGAATACCCTGATACCGCCGCCAAAAATGAGCAACGTTCGGCCAGGCGTTACCTGGAGAACCATCTCAGTGATCCTCTGCTCACCGATATGATTCTCCTGCCTCTGATGATGTATGGGAACAGCGCGGAAGATGACATGGACCTTGATCTCTTTTTCGTCCTTTTCCGCTCCATATTCCTGGAAGGTCTTTTCAGACCCGGGGGGACGATCAAGGATTTGCTGGATCTCCTTTTGACCCACTACCATGCCCTGGGTGGTGAATTGAAGTTTAACAGCGAGGTAGTTGAAGTCCTGACCTCAGGGGCATCGGTTGCCGGAGTCAGACTGGCCTCCGGGGAGGTGATCACCTGCAAACATCTGGTTTCCACAGCCGGGGGGGCGGTAACTTCCCGGCTTCTTCCCGGAGCTGTGGACAAGGAAATGCCCGTTGGTAAAATGGGTTTTTTTGAATCCATCTATGTCCTGCCGCAGACCGGCCGCCATAAGGTTGATGATAGAGGAGCCACCAATATATTTTTCAGCCTGAAAGACGAGTTCACTTATCGGCGGCCAGATCAGGCGGTCGATCCTTCCTGGGGTGTCATCTGTTTCCCTGATAACTTCCAGGATCTTCCCAGGGCTGAAAATTTTCAGATTCGGTTGACCAATCCTGCCAATTATCAGACTTGGGCGAGTTTTTCAGGAAAGGATTATGAGGAGAAGAAAAAACTGTGGGCTGAAAAATCAAGAGATGCGGTGATACCCTTGATTGGTGATTTTTATAATGAGATTATCCTGGAAGACTCCTTTACGCCTCTAACGGTTGAGAGATTCACGGCCAAAGAAGGCGGAGCTGTCTATGGCAGTCCTATGAAGATAAAAGACGGCAAGACGACCTATGATAATCTGTATGTTGCCGGCACTGACCAGGGACTGTTAGGAATCGTTGGTTCAATGCTCAGCGGGATTACCATGGTCAACAAGCATATATTCGGTTGAAAATACCGAGCCTGAAACTTGAACCCGGAACCTTAACCTCAGATTGTGAGATGTTGTATAAATCCATTGAAAAAGCTGGTGACAGCTACGACGTGATTGTTGTCGGTTCCGGCCTGGGTGGAATGACCGCAGCCAACCGGCTGGCCAGGGCAGGTCATGGCGTGCTTCTGCTTGAACACCATTACAAGCTGGGCGGTCTGGCAACCTGGTTCAAGCGAAAAGGTCACACATTTGATGTTTCCCTGCATGGCTTTCCCTACGGGATGGTCAAGACCTGTCGCAAATACTGGAATAAAAAGATAAAAAACGCCATTGTTCAGCTGAAGGATATTGTCTTCGACAATCCGCAGTTTTCCCTGCGGACCACTTTTGACCGCCATGATTTCACTCGCATCCTGGTGAAGCAGTTTGGGATTCCCGCTGAGACGGTAGAGAGATTTTTTACCGCAGTAGGTTCCATGAATTTCTATGACGACTCCTCGCTGACCGCAAGGGAACTTTTTGAAGAGTATTTTCCCGGACGGACTGATGTCCACCGTCTCCTCATGGAACCTATTACCTATGCCAACGGCTCCACCTTGGATGATCCTGCTATTACCTATGGCATTGTCTTTTCCAATTTTATGGATAAGGGGGTTTTTACCTTTCAGGGGGGAACCGATCGCCTGGTTGAAATGATGACAGAGGAGCTCACTGAAAACGGGGTGACCATCTGCACCAATGCCCGGGTTGACAGAATTCTCATTGAAAAGAGCCGGGTTAAGGGGGTGGCTTCCGGTGAAAAGGTGATAGCAGCACCCTGTGTGATCTCAAACAGCGGTATAACCAATACCATTGAAAATCTGGCAGGCAGGGACCATTTCCCCAATGATTTCCTCGAGGAGTATAAAACTGTCCAGGTGAATAACTCCAGCTGCCAGGTCTATATGGGAATCAGGCCGGGGGAGAAGGTTCCTGATATAGGTGATCTCATATTCCACTCCGACTCCCGGGAATTTGACGCGGCTGAAATGTCGAGTCTGGAGACCGGCAGCCGGACTTTTTCCGTATACTACCCCAAGACCAGGCCGGATCAGCCCCCCGACTACACCATAGTCGCTTCCATGAACAGCAATTACGAGGATTGGGCTTCACTGGGACAGGCTGATTATGAAAAGGCTAAGAAGAGTCTTGTCGAACGTTGTCTGAACGACCTGGAGCACTATATCCCGGACATCCGCAGTATCTGCGATTGCCTGGAGGCGGCAACTCCCAGAACGTTCAACCGCTACACCCTTCATACCAAAGGCACTTCCTTCGGCACCAAATTTGCCGGGCTCAATCTTTCCCGCAATATCTTCAAGGCGGTTTCAGGCCTTTTTCACACTGGTTCGGTGGGTATAATCATGTCTGGCTGGCTGGGAGCGATCAACTACGGGGTGATTGTGGCCAACGACGCGGACGCTTATCTACAGAGGACCTGAAAAAAAAGGATGCCTTCGACAGGCATCCTTTTTTGTTTCTGTTCCGCTTCAGAGAGATCCAATCACTATGGCCATATCTTTACCGGCAGAAGCGGGCATTGGAAGTACGGGGGAGGTCCTCCAGGGGGAGAGCCCATGGTAATGTCAAGATGCTCCAGATCATAATGGGTGGCGATATCGTCATATGACCTCAGGACAGGTAGGGGATCGTGAGCGGCCATGCCTTCCGCGTTCCATTCCACCGTGTAGGTGAGCCAGCGGCCCCCATTATAGAGAGGATTGCGTGGTGCCGCTTCACCTACCGGGAGCTGGTCCATGGGGCCGTTAACAATGACGTAGAAGGCGTCATATGAATGGAGATTGTTGCCCCTGGGAGGGGGCAGCTCCGTGGTGACTTTGGTCCCCCAGGCTACACCGTCGGCATAAACCCGGGGAGAGAAATCCGGTTTACCGGGACCTGCAGAGGATAAGGATGCAAGAAGCATAGCCAGGGCGAGAGAAGACAGGGTGATAATGAGTTTTTTCATGACTTCCTCCATTTGTGTTCATCAATTCGTTGTTTTTCACTTTTTTCGGCATTTTTTCCTTCCTCGTTTTATCCTGGGCGTGGTCACCTCCTTTTTTGATAAGTTCTTCCGACTGTTCCATGATGATTAACATGGACAGTCTTGATACTCAGCAGCCGTTTTGTTTACAAGACAGATCCACTAAGCCAATATGCTACATAGTAGGAGTCTGAAATCGGTAATGTCAAGTTAAATATAAACCGAGGATCAGCTTCGTCTGTTTTCCAGTTTGATTGAAAGACAATGGAAGACGATATTGAAAAAATCCTTATTACAGCTCGGTAAGTTATGTAGTTGACTTTTAAATTGTGCTTTTATAGCCTGAATATAGGAAGTCCCGTCTCCGAAGCCTGACCCGAACGATGGAATAGCCATTGCCAGGGCAGAACTGCCGGGATGGGGATAATCTATACAACAACAGATAAGGAGTATGATTATGGAAATGAAGAAGATTTTCACAGTGAGCATGTTCGCCTTGACCCTGGTTATGATGATTCAGGGATGCAACACCATAGAAGGAATGGGAGAAGACGTGGAAAGTGCGGGCCAGGAGATTGAAGAGACTGCCGAGTAGCAATCGATGACTGATCTGGATTGGTCTACTATAGGCTATCATTCAACAAAACTTATTATAGCCTATGTCCTGGCTCTGCCTATTGCCTTCAATCGTGAACGAAACGTTCACAGCGCGGGCCTGCGGACCTTTCCACTGGTGGCGGTGGCTTGCTGCGGTTTTATGCTCCAGGGTATCTACGTCCTGGAATCAACCGGTGCCGAAGCCAGGGTAATGTACGGTATTATAACCGGTATCGGCTTCATAGGCGGCGGTGCGATTCTCAAGGAAAAGGGGAATGTATCCGGAACCGCAACCGCGGCAAGCATATGGAACACAGGAGCCATAGGGACCTCAGTGGCCTGGGAAATATACGAGATCGCTCTTCTGCTCTCCGCCATGAATTTTGTTACGCTCTGGTTCGGCAGCATGCTTAAGGACAAGGTGGCCAGAGAACTTGAAGAGGGAGCAGTTGACAAAGGATAGCCCCTTCGTATAATGTTGCTGCTGATCCGTACCAGGGGTTGTTTCTCCACGGCGAAGATTGCTGTTGACAATACCATTCGGGGTCCCTACCCTGAATGTAGTGAGTTACTTCCGAGATTCCCCTGACCCATTGGGAGGGCCAAGGGAAAGATCGGCGCTTTCACCCAAAAAGGGAGGGCAGACATGGCAGAGAAAAGCAGCGAAAATGATCTTCAGACACTCCGCGATGACATGGCAACATTGCGCGCTGATTTCAAGAAATTTTCAGATGACCTGAAAGTACTGGGAAGAGGCCAGGCCGACGCGGCCAGAGATGAGCTGGGGGAAACGGCAGAGCGCATGAGAGAGGAATTCAGGCGTATTCTCGACGAAACCGGGACGCGTGGCAGGCAGTCCCTTGAAACAGTGGAAAGCGAGATAGGCGCCAGACCCTTGACAAGTGTGCTTATCTCCTTTGGAGCAGGTCTTCTTCTTGCCAAGCTTCTGGAACGCAAATAAGTCAAAAATTGCCGATTCGGGCTCCATATGCGGCATAGACCTGATTCCCGGGTCGGCAATCTCTCCTCTCTTTTCCTTTTCCCATTTGTCGATCATTTCTTGTTTGTCGACCAAAGGTTGTTCTGCAAATATGCATCCCGAGGCAATTTCCTGTATTGTTCTGTTTTATAAAATCCGCGACAATCAGCATCTAATAGATGCGGATCGTGTATTTTCTTCCCTCCATACCTTCTGTTTGTTTAAACACCGGGAATATAGCTGTTGATATTTCCACCGCACTTCACTAACCTGATGAGTATGATTGCAAGTCCTCTCGTTCTCCGGGGGGACGTTTGGATCCCTGTATTTCTGAACTTGGGTGGCAGACCTATGGCGGGAGGTGGTCGATTATGAAAGTAGGTATCGTCGGAGCCGGTTTTGTGGGCAGTACTGCCGCCTATGCTATGGTACTGGGAGGTGTAGCCGGTGAAATAGTCCTGGTTGATCTCAATTCTTCTCTGGCAAAAGCCCATGCTGAGGATATTCTCCATGCCACGCCCTGGTCGCATTCGGCCCGGATAACCGCCGGGGAGTATTCCGATCTGGAAGGGGCTGGAGTGGTTATTCTGGCCTGCGGTGTCAGCCAGCGCCCCGGTGAAACCAGACTTGAGCTTCTGGGCAGAAATGCCAAAGTTTTCGAAGACGTGGTTCCCCGAGTAATGCGGTATGCCTCCAAAGCTCTGCTGCTGGTGGCCTCCAATCCTGTCGATATCATAACCCAGATGGTTACCAGAATCTCCAGACTCGATCAGCAGAGGGTGATTGGTTCCGGGACCATTCTTGATACTGCCAGATTCCGGTCCCTGGTGGGAGAACATATCAATGTGGCTTCCAGATCCGTGCATGCTTACGTACTTGGTGAACACGGGGATTCGGAGGTCCTGGCCTGGTCCAGCGTCAGAGTGGGCGGTGTCCCCTTGGATGAATTTGCCGCCCAGATCGACAGACCGGTTACCGATTCCGTTAGAGAAAGAATT
>JBEPXR010000160.1:0-6247 GCA_041641775.1 Desulfobia sp.
ATTCTCTCACTATTTCGAAAAGTTTTCTGGAGGGAAGGGTAATCGATCCTGGAGAAAGAACTTCAGCCGGTATCTTTTTCCTTATGGCTACTTCCAGATCGGTGGCGGTGATTTCGATGGATTCGTTGTCTGTTTTTAGGAGAAAATTGTTCAGGATGGCGACCGTTGCGGGCTTATTGGTTATATTCTGAATAGATGACAGCGTCTTGAGCAAATCATCTCTGGATATATTGATCACAAAGGACATATTTTTCTCCTCTTTATATAAAGGTCTTTTTTATTCTTTTCTTTTTTCTTTTATATGCTGTTTATTTGTTTATATCTTTTTTAAGTACAGAGATTTCTTCTTTTATTTTTACAGTCTTTCTCGTTATCTCTTTTTTCTTTTTTATTTATCAACACCTTATTGACATGTTTTACCTTCTTTTTTAAACTTTCTTTTTTTCCTCTTTTTACTTACTTACAATGATCTATCAACAACTCCCTTTTTCGTTTTTTTCTTCCTCAGGTCAGTTTGATCAAATGCTCCTTAAAATAACCTAAATAGGTAAAAAAAACAAATTATTCGCCTCGCTATGCCTCCTGTTTATTCGTCTGGTATTCCATTAAAAAATACGCTTTCCTCTATTTTGGATGAAGGAAAAGATCACTCCGTCTTTCCTGGAGCCTGCACCGCTGTATCCTTCCCTTCAGGAAAAGGACGAGAAAAGGTCACGGCCTGTTCAGGAAGGACTTCCATTTTGTCTGAACATGAAGACCTCGGCAGAGAAACTTTTTTCGATCTGGCTTCGCTCACCAAACCACTGGCTACCACCTTGGCTATCCTTTCACTTGTGAAGAAAAATATTGTATCCGTTAATGATAAGCTTGAATCCCTCCTGGAAAGAGAAGTCGGCAGAGAAAAGAGAGAAATAACCCTTAAACATCTATTAAATCACTGTTCGGGGCTTCCAGCTTACGAAACTTTTTACAAAGAGGATGTTGGCAGAAAGACGGAAGAAAGAAGGAAGAACATCATAGACAGAATACTTTCTTCCCCCCTCAGCTGCCGGACTGGAGAAAAGGCGGAATACAGCGATCTCGGTTTTATCCTTCTGGGAGAAGTTGTGGAATTGAAGACCGGCATGACCCTCGACGCGTATTCACGGGAAAAAATATATTTACCCCTCGGTTTGGAAAAGAGGCTCTTTTTCAATCCTCTTGGAAAAAGAGAGAAATTACACCCTGAGTGCTACGCCGCCACGGAAAACTGCACCTGGCGGAAAAGGATTCTCCGGGGTGAAGTTCACGACGAAAATACTTTTCTCATCGGTGGGGTATCGGGTCAGGCAGGCCTGTTTGGAGATGTGGAGGCGGTGTTGGCCCTGGCGGAATGTATTCTGGAGATGTGGAAAGGAAGGCGGACACATGGCGGTCTGGATAATTCAGATCTACAGTACTTTCTGAAGCCGCCGGGAATAGTCAGGGAAAGCAGCTGGGCCCTTGGTTTTGATACCCCATCTGCGGTGAAATCGAGCGCTGGAAGCCATATGAGCCGAACAAGTGTGGGGCATCTGGGTTTTACCGGTACTTCCTTCTGGATTGATCCGGAAAGAGAGGCGATTATCGTCCTTCTGACCAACCGGATACATCCGACCAGAAACAACACCAGGATAAAAAAGTTCAGGCCCTATTTCCATGACAAGGTGATGGGGCTCCTCTCATAGGTCTCTGTTCATCAGCCTGGCGATGGACTCTCTATCAGGTTGTACTATTCCTCTTTCGGTAATCAGGGCGGTGACCAGGCGGGCCGGAGTTACATCAAAGCCGTAATTGAGCGCTCTTACTCCGGGAGGGGAGATATTGACGGTTATCTCTTTGAGATCCTCTCCGAGTCCGCTTACGGTGAGGACTTCCGCAGGACTTCTTTCTTCAATGGGAATATCTTCCCCGTTGTCAGTTTTCCAGTCAAGGGTGGAAGAGGGAAGGGCAACGTAAAAGGGGACGCTATTATCCCTTGCTGCCAGGGCCTTGAGGTAGGTTCCAATCTTATTGGCGACGTCTCCTGTATGGGTGGTGCGGTCTGAGCCGACTATGACCATATCCACCTTTCTTTTCTGCATAAGAAGTCCACCGGTGTTGTCGCTGATCAAGGTATGGGGAACACCCTCCTGCTGCAGTTCCCAGGTGGTGAGTTGGGCACCCTGGAGCCAGGGACGGGTTTCATCAACCCAGACATGGATATCCAGGCCCTCCCTGTGAGCGGCATAAATTGGTGAGGTGGCGCTGCCGTAGTCCACAAAGGCCAGCCAGCCCGCGTTGCAGTGGGTAAGGATATTGACCGTGCCTCCTTTTTTCTTTTCACTCAGCTCCCGTATAATTTGCAGGCCGTATTCTCCGATTCTTCTGCAGGCATCGGCGTCACTGTCGGCAATGGCACAGGCAATCTCAAACGATTTTTTTATCTTTGCGGCCGGAGAATTTTCGCCAGTGACCGCTCTGAGCTGGCGGTCGACCGCCCAGGCCAGATTGACCGCTGTGGGACGGGTGGCCAGCAGAGCCCGGCCGCAGCCGGCAAAATAGTCGTCGAAGTCCTCCTCCGGGGCCTGCAGGGCGGCGAGGTACATTCCGAAAGCTGCCGTGGCCCCTATAAGTCCGGCCCCCCTGACCTGCATTTCTTTTATGGCCCGGCCGGCCTGCTCAGGAGTCCTAAGTTCCTCAATCACCAGATTATAGGGCAGACGCCGCTGGTCTATGATTTTGACAACCTTCTCGTTTTCGGGATCAGGCCAGATAGTCCGGTAGTAGACATTGTTTATTTTCATCTAACGTTTTATTCGCTTTTAGATACTATTGGCTGATCTCGGTTTTTTGTGTTTTTCCGGTAAATTCCGCAGATATTACCCGCCCCATCCGCAGGTCAGGTTCATTTTTCTGAAGAGTGGGATTGAGACCTTCATATTCGGGAACCAGAATATGAAGCTGCCTGATAATGTCGGTGATATCTCTTCTCCTGGTCGCCTTCCAGAGGATATTGAGCTGCTCCTCGAGCCAGTCACTGGAAAAATCGCGGCTGGTGGCCAGCAGGAGCTTGGGATGATTCGTCCCTCGCAGTTTTTCCTTTTCATGGAACATCTCTTCCTGCAGTTTCTCGCCGGGGCGCAGGCCGATATATGCTATCTGGATGTCCCGGCCCGGTTCTTTACCGAAGAGACGGATCATCTTTTCGGCCAGGTCTTTAATCAAGACAGGTTCCCCCATATCAAGGACATATATCTTGCCGCCGCCGTTCATGGCTGCGGCCTGGAGGATGAGACCGGCTGCCTCGGTTATGGTCATGAAGTAGCGCCGGATGGCCCTATGGGTGACGGTTACCGGACCACCTTCCTTGATCTGCTTCTCAAAAAGCGGCACTACTGAACCGGCGGAGCGCAGGACATTGCCGAACCTGGTGGTTATGAAACTGGTCCGTGAACGGGAACTCAGGTTCTGGCAATACAGTTCTCCAACCCTCTTGGTGGCCCCCATCAAACTGGTGGGGTTGACCGCTTTATCGGTGGACACCAGGACAAACCGTTCGGTAGTGAACCGGTCTGCGGCGTCGGCCACAATTTTGGTTCCGAAAATATTGTTTAATACTCCTTCGGCGGGGTTATGCTCAAGCATGGGAACATGTTTATAGGCTGCTGCGTGAAAGACAACTTCAGGCCTGTGGTGTTCAAAGAGCCAGCTTATCCGATCCCTGTCGGTAATGTTGCCCAGGACCGCCTCAATGGGGACTTCGGGATACTCTTTTACCAGCTCATGTTCAATGCGGTAGAGATTAAATTCACTGCTGTCAAAGATGATGAGTCTGTTCGGCTTCTGGCCGGCCACCTGTCGGCAGAGTTCCGAGCCGATGGAGCCCCCGCCCCCGGTAACCAGGACGGTTTTTCCCCGGATGGAAGCGGAAATGGACCGGGTGTCGAGATTGACTGCCTCTCTGCCCAGCAGGTCACGGAGCGTTACCGGTCTGATCTGGTCGGCACCGGGATTTTTCCCGGAAAGTTCACCCGGTGTCGGTATGGTCCTGAATTTGACCCCGCAGGCGGCGCATTCGGCAACGATTTTTTGAACCGTTTCCTTGTCTGCGGAAGGAATGGCCAGAACAACGAGGTCAATATCCAGGCGGCGCACAATCTTGGGAATCTTTGCTATTCCCCCGTGTACCCTGACTCCGCTGATTTCTCTTTTGTGCTTCTTGGGATCGTCATCCGCAAAGGCCACCGGCAGGTATTCCTGGCGGTGGATGAGGTCACGGAGAAGGAGAACCCCGGAACGACCCGCTCCGACGATAAGGGTTCTCTGTCCTTCTTTTTTGCGGGGTTTCAGGCTGTGATCTTTTATGCCCCGGTAAAAGAAGCGGGGCACGGTAAGTCCGAGGGTCAGAAGCAGGGGGAAGAGGAAAAAGACGGAACGGGGTACGCCTTCCAGCCGGAAGAAGACGGCGGAGAAAAGGGAAAGAATCAGGGTTCCGAGGGCCACTGATTTCACGATGCGGCTCAAGTCCTTGATGGAGGCAAACCGCCAGATACCTCGATATAGTCCGAAAAAACGGAAGGTAATCCAGAAAATAGGGAGTGACATTCCCATCAGAATAAAACAGGCATTGAGAAACTCGGGTGGTATTTTACCAAGGTTGAACCTGAACCAGTACGAGGCGAAAAGGCATAGCGGCACCCATAGAAGATCGTGGGCAAAGGCTGACCAGCGATTAAAAAAAAGGTTTCTGAATCCTGTTTTCATTATCAAAAATTTCAGGGAGGGGAAGTCGATATGAACGAGGGTCCGTGTTATTTGAGTTTATATGCTGATCTTCGTTTTCTTATGTTTATACTGTTCATAATTTTATTTTCGCCGAAGTTTGTCAATAAAAAATACCTGTAAATCAAGATCTTTCAGTTCCGGCACCCGTGATGACGACCAGGCAGGCAAGGGGCAGCCAGGCAACGAGAGTGTAAATGAAGGCGGAGGAAGGATTCAGGGCGGACAGCAGTGCCATGGGCAGGAGCCAGACAAGGTTGACGGCTGAAACCAGGACAGTAACCTTGCCATGCGACTGCCAGCGCCGGGATAGAATCTGATAACAGTGACTTTTGTGCGCCTTGTACCAGGTACTTCCGGAAAAAATCCGGCGAAAGAGGGTCAGGGTTGCATCAATGATGAAAAAACCGGCAAGAATAAGCCACGTCCAGAGGTTTATGGAAGGAGTGTGGGAAGTATGGATGGCGAAAAGGGCAAGGATGATGCCCAGAAAGCCGCTGCCGGCATCTCCCATGAAAATTCGGGCCGGGGGCCAGTTCCAGAACAGAAAACCAAGACAGGAAAAGGAAAACAGCACCAGGAGAAAGGTATCATCTCCCCCCCGCAACCAGATGATAAAAGCGGCAGCTCCGCTTACAAAAACGGCCTCCGTTGCAGCCAGGCCGTCTATCCCGTCCATGAAGTTGTAAAGATTCAGAAACCAGACGAGAAAGACCAGCCCGATCAGATTGACCGGCCATCCGGGCATAACCAGGAAGCCAGCGACGGTAATTTCAGGCATACCGCCCAGCCAGTAGAGACCCCAGGCCGCGGCCCCGAAGTGGATAAGCAGACGCCGACTGGGGGAGAGAGAACGGTAGTCGTCCCGCGCCCCCACGGCTGCGGCCAGTCCCCCACTCCCGGCCAGTGCCAGAAACGTGCCAAGGCACAGCTGTTCCAGAATGAGCAGAACCATGAGAGCGATCGTAAAAGAGGCGACCATGGCCACTCCTCCCCAGCGGGGCGTGGGAGTGACATGGGAACTTCGGTGGTTGGGAACATCCATCACCCCCTTTTGTAGAGCGTAATGGCGAAGGATTCCTGTTAAAAGGAGGGAAAGAAGAAAAATGAAAAACAGCAACACCGGCTCAGGCATTGTGCAGATACCAGCGGGCGGTTTTCAACAGGCCTTCATTCACCGGAACAGGCGGAGACCAGGAAAGCTCTCTCCGTACTTTACCGGAGTCGATCTGAAGAGAACCGTACAGTCTTTCTACCATCTCCTTTTTCCCCAGAAGAAGACCACCATAACGCACGAGTTGTTTTGGAAAGGGAAACAGATGCGGTGAGTTGTCCATGGACAAAGCCAGGCGCCTGATCAGTTCCGGGGTTGAAAGATCTTCTCCGTCTGAAACCATAAAGGTGTTGTTTCCGGCCTTCGGATGCTCCAGACAGAGAGTAATAAAGTCTACGATATTATCAACGC
>JBEPXR010000161.1:0-6239 GCA_041641775.1 Desulfobia sp.
TTCTCGATGGGATCGAGAGTCAGAGACGTGATGATTGGTTCCCGGTCATCCATTACCACTTAGTGTTGCACATTACCTTTTTTTCATTTAGACTTGCAGAACGGCAATCGTTCGCTTTCCAAGTTGATTCTGCTCAATGGAGGCGGCAGACATTATTTCAACTATACCTGATATCCCCTGGTAATGAAAAGATTTATCCTGCTGATAGCCAGCATAATCCTCTGCTGTCCGGATCCCGGTCTCACTCAGGAAACTCTGGTGGTGGCGGGGACTGGAGACAGCCAGGCAATATTGCGCAAAATCGCCCGCCTCTTCGAGCAGCACTACCCCTCCATTCGGATCGAGGTCCCGGAGAGCACGGGTTCCGGCGGAGGAGTCAAAGCCCTCAGGCATAGCAGAGTTGAAATGGCCAGGACGGCTCGCCCTCTGAAAAACCATGAGAAACCGGGCCTGACCCCGGTCCTCTTTGCCAAATCCCCGGTAGCCTTCAGCGCTCATCCCTCTCTGAAACAGATAAAAAGTCTCACGAACAAAGAGATTCTGGACATTTACCGGGGCAACATTACCAGCTGGAGCCAGGTGGGGGGACCGGAAGCCAAAATATATGTCATAGACCGCGAAACCGGAGACTCCTCCAGAAAAGTCTTAACCCGGACCATGCCCGGTTTTAAAGAGATGGAAAGTGTCGCCAAGACCTTTTTCTCAACTCCCAACACTGCTGCCGCCATACAGGAGCACCCTCACACCTTGGGCTATCTGCCCCTGTCCATGGCCCGGGAGTATGACCTGCACGTCATGGCCATCAATGGGGTTAAACCAACCGCCGACTCGGTAGCCGGCGGCTCATACCCGCACGTTACTCCCTTTTATCTCGTACACGACAGCGATCCTTCTCCTCTGGCCCTGTCCTTCATTGATTTCGCGAGCTCAACAGCGGCAAAAAAACTGATGCTGGCCAATGGTGTGATCCCGGCAAGGTGATCAGTGCAAAGCCATGCCCCTGTCTGCAGATAAACGCCCCCTGCCCAAAAGACCGATCCGGAATATAAGCAGTAAAATTTTCATGCTGCGTATGGGCATGGGAATTATCATGTCCGTCTGCCTCGGCTTTCTCTGCTACTATGCTATATCCGCCCAGACCATCAACAATTACAAGGAAGATCTTGTCAATGATACCATGGCGGTCAGGGCTTCGATCAACCACTATCATGAAGAAATCGAGGAACTGCTGCGTCGCATAGCCGACTCCGAAGAAGTAAGAAAATACTCGGAATCTTACCGCCAGACCCTTCTTCTGAAGTATTTTGATAGCTTTAAAGAACAGTTTGACCTGTTGGCTTATGTTAACCCGCAGGGCAGGATTGAATTCATGCTGGTAAATGACAGGACCTCAGGGACCGGTGAAAATCTGGCGGAGGACCTCTATTACCGCAGATCTGTCGAACAGCCCGACAAAATCCATATCTCTTCCCTGGAATTCATCGAGGAACTCGGCTCCTTCGGTTTCTATTACAATTTCCTCAACACCAATTACTTCGACGAGCAAATTGCCCTCATAAGAGGGGCCAACACCCTTGAAAGCCTGCAGACTATCGCGGAGCAGGCGCTGGTGGATACAAGCGACACCATTGTTATCACCGACCGGAGGGGGAGGGTGATCAGCAGCCCGGACCAGGAGGACCTGGGGACATCGGCTGCCTCTGCCGATCACCGCCTGTATGATCTTTACAGCACGGGAACGGGCCAGGATATAGCTTTTCCTGAAGCCACCTTCAATGGCCATAGCCATAAATTTATCATGGCAACCCATCCGGAACTGGGCTGGAAAATATTTGCCACGGTCTCCCTGGCCAGGATCAACGAACCCGTCGCCCGCCTGCGCAATTACATTATCGCCGTTTCTCTTTTCATCGTGGCTCTGGCTGAACTGCTCTCACGTTTTATGGGACTTCAGATAACCGAACCCATAGGCAGACTGAATCACCTTGCCCTATCCATCGTCCGCAGCGGCCGTCTTTCCGATCGGGTAGACTGGCAGTCCAGAGACGAACTGGGGGACCTGGCCAGATCGTTCAATCTGATGCTGGACCAGCTGGAGGATTCCACCACCCAGTTGATCGAAGAAAGACAGTTCAGTGACAACATCATAAACTCGGTCATTGACGGCATGGCAACCGTGGCCGTTGACGGCACCATTATCAAGGCCAACACCTTTCTGAAAAAACTCCTTCAATATGAGGAAGACCAGATCATCGGCCTGCCCTGTTCCGCCCTGTTCCCCAGCACGGACCAGCCCCTCGATCCAGAAAACAGAATACTGCTTGCTGAAAAAGGCTTCCTGCGGATCAGCCATACCCATGTCCTGTCCAGGGATGGCGGGAGGTTCCCATGCGACGTGAACATATCCGTTATCAACGATACGGCCGGCACCCCTGTCGCCCTGCTTTTCGTCATTATTGATATCAGAGAGAAAATAAAACTGGAAGATGAAAAGAATAAAACCCAGGAGCGGCTGCGGCAGACGAGTGAAGAACTGCTGCAGACCGAAAAAATTGCCGCCATCGGCCAGACCGCCGGCATGATCGCCCATGAGGTTTTAAATCCTCTGACTGCCGTAAATACCAGGGTTGAGTTAAACCTGAAAAAAAGCGGGGACATGGCCAGGGTCATCGAGACCATGAACAGTATCCTGGAGGAATGGCGGGAGAAAATCGAGAATGGAAATTTTCAGGGTTATCTCCAGGACTCCGGGGAGAAGGATTTCGAGCTGCTGGCAAGAATAGCCAGGACCCTGGCCACCCGCCAGTTCGAGAGGACCGAAGATTACAGGTTTCTTAAAGAACAGGTAGGCAGAATTCTCAAAATCATAGACGGAATGCGGGAGATGGCCAAGCCCGAGAAAACCATCACCAGGATTTCCCTGCGGGAACTGCTCGATGATGTCCTGAAGGACATGCAGGACGGACTCCGTAAAAGAATGATCACGGTTGAGAAAAAATATATCACCTGTCCGGAAATCTATGCCGATTACATGGAAATCTATTCTATCCTTACCAACACCATTAAAAACGCCATGCAGGCAATCGAGAAAAAAAAGAATCCTCCGGAAAGGAAAATTATCGTCAAGCTCGAAAAACTTCCTTACGATGAAGCCTTGATAACCATATCTGATACAGGGATAGGCATGGACCGCTCCACCAGAAAATCGGTTTTCACCCCCGGATTCACCCAAAAGGGCCGGGAAGGTACTGGAATCGGGGCCAGTCTTTCCAGAAAACTCGCCAGAAGGTATGGTGGAGATATGAAAATAAAACAGAGCAAACCCGGTGAAGGAACCACGGTGGAGATTATCCTTGCCAGGGGAGCGAATGATATATAAATTGGAGACTGAGCCGTACTCTGCCCGCAGCCAGACCGGAAAACACCCGGCCCATCATCTGCTTGAACCGGCAACCCCCTTCCAGAAAACAAAACATACAAAATGGAATGGCACTGTAACACAATAATCTGCGTCGATGATGAGGACGCTGTTCTGGAAACCTACAGAAGTATTCTTGCTTCCTCCGAAGAAGATAAGGAAATCGCCGATATCCTTAATCTGGCCCGGGAAAGAAACAGGGAGCAGATCGCTGAAATAAGCAGGACCAAACCCGTCTACAACCTCCTTGTTGCCGATTCAGGTGAAAAGGCCGTGGAACTCATCCAAAAGGAAATCGACGAGGGCCGCAGCATAGCGGCCGGTTTTTTTGACATGAGGATGCCGGGCATGGACGGGTATGAAACCATTAAAGCCATCCGAAGTCTGGTTCCCAGTATCTTCTGTGCCATGGTTACCGCTTATACCGATCTCAGCGTGGCCAAGCTGAGGGAACTCTTTACCGATGACAGCCAGGACGAACTGCTTTACATTAAAAAGGGATTTTCTTCCGAAGAACTGGAGCAGGCCGCCTTCAACATGGTGAGTTCCTGGAATCGCAAAAGAAAGGTTGAACGCCACCTCCAAGCCATAGAAAAACACAAGAGAGGGCTCAGCAGGATACTCCATGCCGTCAGCAGCCTCTTCAATATCCCCCCCCATTCCATTCAGTTTCTTATTTCCGGTTTTCTTTATCAATTACTCGGTTTAATGGAGGCCAAACACGGATTTTCCATTTACTGGGACGAAGAAGATGGAGCCATTACCTACGGGGTGGGTCGATTCCAGGACGAATCCTTCATTACCGAATTTATCGAAGACTGCCTTTTGTGCCGGCAAGGGTTTCGGGACAACCGGTCGCAGATGGATGACAGACATTGTTTTATCCCACTCACCAACGAATCTCTCCATCTTGGTGGCCTCTATGTGGAATCGGATGATCCGGTCGAACAGTTTGTCGACATCAAAATACTGGAAGTTTTCAAGAATCAGATAATCCAGATGATCCTGAACTCTCTCTTTCATAACCAAGCGATGGTCCTTGAACAAAAATCGATTACGGATGAATTGACCGGTCTCTACAACCGCCGCTTCCTGACCAGAAAGTTGATAACGACCATGGACAATTCACCATCCAGCCGGAATCTCTCAACACTGACAATTGATATTGACGACTTCAAAGAGGTCAATGACAGCTTCGGCCATGACAGCGGTGATGCCGTTCTCAAAAAGATAGGAGCCATCCTCAAGTTTGAAATCCGGGACAATGACCTCGTGTGGCGAAACTCGGAGGGTGAGGTGGAAACAAGCCACTATGCCGTCCGTCTTGGAGGCGAAGAATTCTGTATCATTTTGCTCGACACTGATCTGGAGGGAGCGGTGACAGTCGGAGAGCGGTTGCGCATGTCCATTGCCGACCACGATTTCCGGGTCCGGGATAACACAATCAGTATGACCGTGAGCATAGGAATTTCCAGCACGGTCTTCTCACCCCACATGGAGGAGAAGGAGAACATGCTTGCCGAGTTGCTGTCCGAGGCAGACAAAGCTCTGTATGAAGCCAAAAGAGCGGGGAAAAACAGGATCAGGATCTGGGGTGAAATTTCCGGTGAATAGCCTGCAGTCGACTCCGGTCCACATGGGTGTAAACCTGGGTGGTAGATATATCTGAATGGCCCAGCAGAAGCTGAAGGGAACGAAGGTCGGCACCATGGGCCAACATATGAGTGGCAAACGAGTGGCGCAGCATATGGGGGGTAATTCGTTTATCAATTCCCGCCGCCGCCGCACTTTCTCGGATAATCTGCCAGAATCGGAAACGCCCCAGCGCTTTACCCCGATTGCTGACAAAGAGATAATCGCTTATTTTTCCCTTGAGAAGACGCGGCCGGGCTTCTCTTAAGTAATATTCGACGCGTTCACGGGCTTCCTCGCCGAAGGGCACGAGCCTTTCCTTGCTTCCCTTGCCAATGACTCTGACAAAACCACTTTTGAGATTCAATCCGGCAACAGGCAGGCCTACCAGCTCAGTGACCCGCATTCCGGTGGCATAGAGCAGATAAAGCATGGCCCTGTCACGAACGCTGTAGGATGATTTATCCGTCTTCCCCTGCAGGAGGCTGCTTACCTCCTCGACCGTCAGGTCTTCTGGCAGGCGTCCCCCCAACTTGGGGGCCTCCAGCATGACGGCGGGATCGGTTTCTATGATGTGTTCGGCAGTGAGAAAACGAAAGAAGACTCGCAGAGAAGAGAGGCGCCTGGCCTGGCTCCGGCTTGCCAGATTGCGCTTCTGCAGCTGCACCTGAAATTGGCGGATGAGGGAAGGGGTTACCTGCTGGAGCTCTTTCCGCTCTCCAGCCAGAAAAACCAGGAAGTCCTTGAGATCGGTCTGGTAGGAAGAAATGGTGTTGTCTGCAAGTCTTCTCTCTACGGTGAGATATTCCAGAAAACTGTCGAGCGCGGCGAGTGCTTCCCGGCCGGTTCCTGTACCGCCCTTATCCTCTCCCCTGTTATCCATCGTGGAGTTTGAGACGGATTATCTGTTGATTCTTCGACTGAGGCGGTCGTATTGCCTTTAAAAGCTCAACCTTCCCGAGCCATCCGGTACATGGCCTTGCGCAATTTCCTCTGGGCTTCAGCTTTTTTACGGCGTCTTTTCTCATTGGGTTTTTCGTAGTACTCCCGCCTTTTCAGCTCTTTTTTCATACCGTCAAGCTGAAGTTTCTTCTTTAACTGGCGAAGTGAGTATTCAATATCTCCTTTGACCTCAACCTCAATCATCTACCTTGCTCCTTTCTTTCAATGAAAAATAAAATGGTACGGG
>JBEPXR010000162.1:0-6192 GCA_041641775.1 Desulfobia sp.
ATCCTGTTTTTTCCTTCCAGACTAAACCCGTGTTGTCGGACCAGGGAAGCAAAGACGAACTCCGGCAGAGAGGGAGCTTCTTTGATCTTTTCCTCAAAGCTTTTTCTGCCCACGCTCCGGATAAAACTGTCAGGATCCTCATTCTCCGGAAGAGGAACAATCCTTGCCGGCAGTCTTTCCGTCAGGAAGAGGGGTATGGTGTTCATAGCCGCTTTTTTTCCGGCCTCATCCCCGTCGAAAAGAACTGTAGCCTCTCCGGCATATCTTTTTATACTTTGAATATGGTGACGGGTCAGGGCGGTACCCAGCGGAGCCACCACATAATCCAGCCCCTGCTCCACCAGAGCCAGCAGATCAAAATTTCCCTCAACCACCAGGCATTTTCCCGTCCTTCGGATTATATCCCTGGCCTGATAAAGACCATAAAGGAGTCTGCTCTTGTTGAAGACAGCGGTTTCAGGAGAATTCAGGTACTTGGGTTCACCTTCGCCAGTGAGACGACCTCCGAATCCGGCAACTCTGCCATCCATGGAGGAGATGGGAAAGAGTATACGGTCACGGAAACGATCATACACTCTGCCTCCCTGGCTACGGGCGATCAACCCGCCTTCCAGGGCCGTATCGATGGAGACACCGAGGCCGGGAAGACGATTTTTCAAGAAATCCCAGCTCGGTGGAGCATAACCCAACTTGTATCTTTCTATAACCTCGGCACCTATTCCGCGTTTCCCAAGGTAATCTCTGGCCTTGGCAGCTGCCGGCTGATTAACCAGAAAGTCATGATAGAGCTGAGCCACCTGCAGGTTCAGGGTGTACAGAGCCTCTTTGCGTTTAAGTCTCGCCAGCTCCTTTTCGGTCAAATCCTGGCGGGTAACCTCTATGCCGTACCTTTCTGCCAGCCGCTCCAGGACCTCCCGGAAGGTGAGATTATGATGTTTCATCAGGAAGGAAAACACATCACCGCTTTCCTTACAGCCGAAACAGTGATAGAATTGCCTGCTGGGATTTACAGAGAAAGAGGGAGTTTTTTCATTATGGAAAGGACAGAGCCCCTGATAATTGGCTCCTTTTTTGCGAAGCTGGACGTACTCGCCTATAACTTCGACAATATCGGCAGCTTCCTTTACAAGCTGAACAGAACTATCTGACATGGCCAATGCAGTCACCCACTTTCCCATAACGAGAGAAACGGCCGGAAGCAGACCGCCATCATCTTATAAGCTCCCCGCTCGGGGCCGTTTCCGATGATAAGAGCTCTCAGTATCCAGTAATGTCTCTTATTCTAATACATTCCGGGTATATTAAGCAACCGTTTTACCTTACCTAACTTATCATCATGCTTACAAGACCTACTTATCTAGTTACTTTCTCTCTATGGAAAGTCAAGGGAAAATAGAGATTTTTAAATAATAATAAATACTCATATAATATTTCGGGAATAGACTCATCCACAGACATGATTTCGACGGGTGTATTGAACTCATTGGACATGGAACGAAATTCTGACACATGGAAACCACTTTTACTTCACTCTATATTTCTATTGCAGCCTTCATAGCAGGGCTCGCCATCCTGATGACCGGCGGTGAACTCCTGATTTCAGGAGCTGTCAAACTGGCCCGTCATTGGGGAATGAGCTCCCTGTTTGTCGGTCTGACCATTATCGCCTTCGGCACCTCGGCTCCTGAACTATTCGTCAGCCTCTCGGCCAACCTGCAGGGAGAACCTGATATTATGCTGGGCAATGTTATTGGCAGCAACATCGCCAACATCGGGTTGATTCTGGCAATCTGTGCCCTGATCAGACCGTTTTACAGCCGCTTTTCTTATTTCATCTGGGAATTGTTCTGGGTACTGGGAGCAAGTCTTCTTCTGGCCCTGTTCGCCTGGCAGGGCTATTTCGGCAGGATAACCGGACTGCTTTTTCTGGGCGGCCTTGTCTTATTCAGTTGGCAGTCCTGGAAAAAAGGAAGAGTGCAACGGGATCAGGACGAGGATTCCCCGGGTAAGAACCCGGTGTTCCTATATCTTCTGGCCTGCCTTGCCGGTTTAGCCGGTCTGAGTCTCGGGTCTCAACTCTTTATCATGGGAGCAGTCGATGTCGCCCTTTATTTGAACGTGTCCAGCCTGATAATCGGTCTGACCATGGCCGCCCTGGGCACCTCTTTACCCGAACTGGCCTCCTCGGTTTCCGCTATCCGTCGAGGAAATGCCGACATCATCCTCGGCAATATCATCGGCAGCAATCTTTTCAACCTGTTCATGGTCTTAGGTATCTCGGGGACGGTCAAGCCCTTTTTGATTTCCGGAGAAGTCTTCAGTCGGGATATTCCAACAATGCTTTTCTATCCTGTTTTTATAATGACGGTACTTTACCTGCAGATGAAGATCAACCGCTGGCATGGAGGATTGATGCTGGCGGGCTATATAGGCTATCTCCTGGTCCTGTGAAACAATTGCCCGGTTCGCGTTTTCCCGTAGGCATTGCAGTATTTCTTTTACTGAACTCCAGAAAGGTGGTACATTGGTGGGGAAATTTGAGCATCGTCCCTGTTCCCCGCAGGGATATCTTCTCACTTTACGGCTCTAATCTCCAGTTAGAGGATAATCGGTCAAAGTCTAACACCGGAGGACCCTTAATAATGCAAGCTACAAAATTACTTCTCAGCCGGATACTCATCCTCCTTATTGCTCTCTCAGCTGCCCCTGCTGCGCTGCAGGCCGCCTGTTCACGGGCAGATGTGGAATTCTACCTGGACAAAGGCTTCAGCCATGAACAGATTACCGCCATCTGCTCCCAGGCAGAAGCCCCGAAACCAGAAACCAGCGCCTTCGAACCGGAAAATGTCAAGCCCCATCGACAGAGTCCATCTGCCACGAAAAAGACAACCCGGAAAGAAAACCCACCCCGGCAGCGTTTCACCGATTTACCAGAACATGAAAAGACCTTGCTCACCGCAATAAAAGGGAAAAATGTCACAGTTAATGATGACCACATTGCCTATACACTGGAGCGGTGTATTGACTATGGCGAGAACGATCTCTTTGGTTTCAAAAACACCGCCTGTGTCAAAGAGCGTTTTACCATAGGCCTGCAAAACCTTGAAATTATCGAGTCCGGCAAAAAATTCATTTTTCTCGGACGTGGGGAAATCAGGGTTAGGGGGAATATAAGACGTGATATTCTCAGTGGCCTGGAAAAACTCAAGGGAAAGGATCGAATCCTTGTCGAGAAAAAACTGGAAAGCGGCAATGAGACGGTCATTCCTGTCCGCGATGAATTTTCCCTCGAAAGAATAAGGGCCATCCTCCGCGATCTGGTTGCCGAAAAATAACTGGCTCAGTTTACCTCTGGCATTGCTAGGTGATCGTTTAGCCTTCTGGGCAAAAGAGACCAGGAGATCAGCATAAAAAAACCGGCTGATGGTTCAGCCGGTTTTTTTATGCTATCCGAACAATCTTCTTACATACTGTTACTGCTTATACTGAAATTAAACTGCATACCAAGGGAAATAACCTGCGGGGTGGCATCCTGATCGCCCGGGACCGCGCTGATATCATCTAAGTCAGCCATGCTGTAGATGCCGAAAAGTCTGGCGTTCTCGGTAACGTCGTAAAATGCTCCGGCAGTTACCCCCCATCCTTCTGCTGCACCAATAACCGGATTGGTCTCATCAACAAAACCCAGAGAAAGAGAAAAGTCCGTTTTGATCGAGGGAACGCTCATGGTGCTGGTCAAGTACAGGTAGTTGACTTCCTCGCTGCCCTCAGCATCGATATTTTCGTATGAGAGCCCGAACTTGATATTTTCCATTTTATAGGTGGCGTGACCGCGGATAGCATCCGTATCATCGATCAGTCCGGGAATGGTGTGGCCGGCGTTCTCGTCAGTTGTGGCATAGGTGACGCCAAGCTCGAGGCCCTCGATGTTATAATGGGCCCCAAGAGCGTAACCGTGGTCATCCTCATCTCCATCATCAACATAGACACCACCAAGCAGTTTGACTCCAGCCATTGAAGGGGTTACATACTGAAGGGCGTTGTCGGTAAAGCCATTGGTCGCGCTGGACAGCCCATAGGTGGCACCACCGGCGCTGAATCCCCCGGAGGCATTGATATGGCTCAGGTTGTAAAAGGGATCCAGGGCAAAACCGGAGTACTTATAGGCATTGGTCATACGACCCACTGCAACCTTGCCGAAACTGCCCTTCAGACCACCCATGTAGAAACGCTGTTTGAAAGCCCGTCCTCCACCCAGTTGAGTATCAGCATCAGCGTTGGCCTGAGTCTGCAGATGGAAAAAAGCCTTTATGGCGTCACCGTACTCCCCTTTCAGGCCAAACAGGGAGATGTTATCCTCCCCCCTGAGACCGTCTATATCCCTACCGGCTCCATCTTCGTCAACAGAGTTGAAACTGTAGTGCAGATTGCCGTAGAGAGTTGTACCTCCCAGAGCAATCCCGGGGACGATGAGACTTGCTGCTATTGCGGCTGCTGTCAGAGTCTTTTTCATGTTTTCCTCCTTCTTGTGGTTTGTTTACGGTTATTCCCTTACACCAGAACAAAACAGGTCCCACCCTGCCGCCATCCAGGCGAGTGCAGGGAATAGACATACTTCTGAATTTCTATGCCATCTTATTCTCCTTGTTTGAGTTGACACCCTGTATCGCCCGCAAACAGCACAGGCAATAGCTGAACTTCAGCTTTACCACACTGTAGTATAGATTGCAACAGTATGAATACGAGAATTCAAAAAAAATAACCCCTTACTCTTAATACCTTTTCAAGAAACCGTCACTGCGTGGCCAATATTTTCTGGTGGACGGGTTTACCGAAAGATAGATTAGGAATAAACAGGATGTCTGGCTTGGGAAATGCGACTGCCGAAACCACAGCATGTATTTCAGTAAATAGCGCAGAATAATATATTGATCCTACTCTTTTTATTTCTAACAATTGCTGCTTTGAATCCGACTTTCTCAAAAGAAAATCGCCTTATGGGGAAGAGTACTGACTGGACAGACTGTCGCCAGTCATGGTAATAGAAAGCAGAGTTGCGGATTGCCTATAAGGTAAAATACCTATTTTCTCACTATACCTATAGGAAATTACACGAAAATGCCACAAAAAAATGCACTTATCGACTTTTGAATAAAAAAAATCTATCAAAGATCTATGAATGAGCAGCCTTTCCAATAAAGCACAAAACACTTTCACACTCCTCATAAGCAGGGAGCATGAAGCTCACCTGGTTGATTGGCCTGCAATAAATGAGGAAATAAGGATCTGGGGACAAGAGAATAATCTGGCAATTATGGATCCGTCCGGGCTGAAAACTGGCGAAGGGCAAAACCTCTTCCTTCAAATCCGACCAGCCTCTCAGAATATCCTCAGCATCCTGGCAGATCTCCATAAACGAATTTACGAATTATCTGTAAACCTGGAACTCACAACCGATGCCTTCACCACTTTCCCGCCTCCGCCGAAGTCTTAACCAGCGTAAGATTGACGCTTTCCTGATAACCTGCCCTGAAAACCGGCGTTATTTGAGCGGATTCAGCCCTCCGGACGGCTCCCTGACCGAATCTTCCGGCGCCCTCTTGATACCGGCCGAGGGTGAACCTTATCTGCTCACCGACTCCCGATTTCGACTGGAGGCCGAAAAAGAAGCTCCCGGGTATGAGGTTATCATCTATTCCAGGGGCCTGTTGCCTTCTCTCCGAGAACTCCTGCGAACGCTCAATATTGACCGGCTGGCGGTGGAAAGCCAGGCTGTACTTCACTCCACTTTTCTTCGAATGAGCCGGAAATTCAAAGACCTCGGAACTGCCCTTGTTCCCCTTGAAGGGACCGTGGAGAAGATGAGGCTCTGTAAGGACCCCGGAGAGCTCCGGAAGATAGAGGCTTCGGTGCGACTCAACGAGGAGGTCTTCCAGGAGGTCTACAAGGAGATCCAGCCGGGGATGACTGAAATCGAAACGGCTCTGTACCTCGAACAGACCATGCGGCGTAAAGGGGCGGACGGTCCGTCCTTCCCTACCATCGTTGCCGGGGGTCCAGGTGGGGCTGCCCCCCATGCGATACCTTCCAACCGCCCCCTCCAGACAGGAGAGCCGATACTCATCGATATGGGGCTGATTCTCGAAGGGTACTGCTCTGATATGAGCCGGACTATAGTCCTGGGCCCACCAG
>JBEPXR010000163.1:0-6188 GCA_041641775.1 Desulfobia sp.
GCAGCGTAAAGGGAAACAGGGTGATCCACCTTATCGTGCACCGAATAGGGAAGCTTGGTGTTTCCCCCGTAAACCGAACTTGAGGAAGCAAATACCAAGTGCTCAACTCCGGTGTGACGGCAGCCTTCCAGGATATTGAGGAAACCTGTGACGTTGCTGTCAACATACGAATGGGGATTTTCCAGGGAGTATCGCACCCCGGCCTGGGCGGCCAGGTTAACCACTACGTCAAAATCATGATTACGAAAAATCTCCTCCACCAGATGCCGGTCAGCCAAATCACCCTTTATGAAGGTGAACTGTTCCTTGTCACGCAGCTGGTTCAGCCTTGCCTGTTTGAGTACCGGATCGTAATACTCGTTTAAGCTGTCAATGCCCACGACCTGAAAGGTTTCAGTTAGAAGGCGGCGGGCCAGAAAATATCCGATGAAGCCCGCAACACCGGTGATGAAGACCTTTTTCATTTCTCGTGTTTCCCCATAATTTTCCAGGTGATTTTTTTCAAAGATTTTCCCAGTACCACCGGGCCGCCCGGTCCAGACCGCCTCGGACTGAGTAGCGGGGTTCATAACCCAGCAGCTTACGAGCCTTGTCGATATCTGCCAGTGAATGACGGACATCCCCGGGGCGGAAATCGCGATACTCCGGTTTGGCTGCAGCTGCTTCCGGTTTGAACTTGGCCACCCGCTCTCTTATCATATAAAAAAGCTCATTCAAGGTAGTTCGTTCACCGTAAGCAATGTTGTATACCTGGTTAAGCGCCTCCCTTCGATCCGCCAGGGCAGCAAGGATGTTAGCCTGGATGCAGTTGTCTATGTAGCAGAAATCCCGGCTGGTTTCACCATCGCCGTTGATAAATACTTCTCTGCCGTTGATCAGGGCCGAGAACCACCTGGGCATAACCGCCGCATAGGCGCCTTCAGGATCCTGACGTCTTCCAAAGATATTGAAATACCGAAGACCGATGGTTTCCATGCCATAAACCGAACCGAAGACCTTGGCATAGAGCTCATTGACGTACTTGGTCACAGCGTAGGGAGACAGGGGGGCGCCGATGGTATCCTCAACTTTCGGCAGGCCGGGATGATCCCCGTAGGTCGAGCTGGAAGCGGCATAGACAAACCGTTCGATCCCGGCATCCCTGGCTGCCACCAGCATATTGATAAAGCCCGTGAGATTGCTGTCATGGGTGGCTATCGGATCTTCGAGGGAACGAGGTACCGATCCAAGTGCCGCCTGATGAAGAACATATTCTACTCCCCGGCACGCCCGGCTGCAGGTATCAAGTTCGCAGATATCTCCCTCCAGAAAAGAAAATCGCCGCCACTGTTCGTCAGCAACCTCTGCTCTAACCTGATCCAGGTTATGTCTGAAGCCGGTGGCCAGATTATCCAATCCCACAACCTGCTGATCGAGTTTCAACAGCGCCTCCAGGAGATTGGAACCAATGAAGCCGGCCACACCTGTTACAAGCCACTTTCGGGGGGAAGAAGCCAACTCCTCCTTTATCTTATCGTATTTGGACATCTCTATGAATTTTGATCAGTAATGTTTTTAAAATACCTTCACCGGCCTCACAGTCTCCAGAATCTGACACCAGTTTCAGCTACAGCCTCAAGATCCAAGGCAGACTTGACGTCGATGAGGCAGCCTTCCGGAGCCAGTAAGCTGGCAAATTCAGTTACCTCCACAGTCATATACTCCCGGTGGGGCACGGCCAGAATAAGGGCTCCCAAATCATTGAGCTCATCCCATTTACAAAGCTGTAAGCCCAGGTTTCTTCGGGCCTCTTCTTCATCAGTCCTGGGATCATGGGCCAGTACCTGCAGTCCGTAGGACTCCAGTTCACGGATTATATCCACCACTCTTGAATTCCGCAAATCGGAGCAGTTCTCCTTGAAGGTCATCCCCAGAACGGCCACTTTACTCGACTGCAGGTCAACTCCCGCTTTCAGCATGAGCTTGACTGTCTTTTCCGCGATAAATTTGCCCATACTGTCATTTATACGGCGACCGGCCAGAACAACTTCAGGATGAAGACCTACCGATTCAGCCTTGTGGGTAAGATAATAGGGATCTACCCCTATACAGTGCCCCCCCACCAAGCCGGGACGAAAGGGCAGAAAATTCCACTTGGTGCCTGCCGCTTCCAGGACATTCAGAGTGTCAACGCCCAAACGATCGAAAATCACCGACAGCTCATTCATCAGGGCGATATTTAAATCCCTCTGGGTATTTTCTATAACCTTGGCAGCTTCAGCCTCTTTTATTTCAGCAGTTCTATAGACCCCGGCCGGAATAATCGCCTGGTAGAGGGCCGCCACCTTTTCCAGGGTTTCAGGGGTATCTCCTGAAACCACTTTCATAATCCTGGTCAAGGTGTGCTCCCTGTCACCGGGATTGATTCGCTCCGGTGAATATCCAACGAAAAAATCCTTCTTCCAGGTAAGACCGGACTCCTCCTCCAGAATGGGAACACAGACTTCTTCGGTAGCTCCGGGGTAAACCGTGGATTCAAAAATCACAACCGCCCCACGACTCAGATTGGCTCCGACGATGCGGCTGGCCCCGATCAGGGGGCGCAGATCCGGCTGTCGGGCACCGTCTATGGGGGTAGGGACAGCTACTACTATGTAATCCGCTTCTGCCAGGAGGCCAGCGTCATTTGTGTATGAGAGCAGAACGGCTTTCTCGAATTCTTCACCGGAAACTTCGGAATTCGGGTCAATTCCCTTGCAGTAACTGGCAATGGCTTCTTTCTTTATGTCAAAACCGATGGTTTTGAATTGGGCTCCGAAGGTCACTGCCAGAGGCAGCCCTACGTAACCCAGACCCACCACAGCCACAGTAGGATTCATTGCGTTCTCCCGATTCGATATTTTTACACTCAAAGCAGCTGAATCTTCAGTCGTCTATCTGTTCAATTCCGTCGTCGAAGACTGATTAAACCGCCATTGCGCGGTCTCGAGCAGACCTGCAGCCAGATCATAGGAAGGAGAAAATCCCAGCTGGCGCAGGGCCTTGCCACAGAGCAGACAGCTCTTTCGCAGGTCCCCGGAACGAGCCGGACCTGTTTCGCATTCCCGAAGACTCTCCGGAATATCCGTCTTAAACTTTTTCATAACCCGAAAAACTTCCTGAAACAGATCGGCGGTATGCGTCTCCCGGCCGGTCCCGACATTGTAAGCTTCGCCGTCGCCTTTGTCCAGAGCCAGGAGATTGGCCTGAACAATATCTTTAACGTAAATATAGTCCCTGGTCATTCCCCTTGGTTCCTTGGGATAATGATAGATGGTACAGGACTGCCCCTGCAACAATCTATCCATGAAGACCGCCACCACACCGGCTTCTCCGTGCGGTATCTGGCGGGGTCCGTATACATTGGCATAACGCAGCACAGTGTAGCCCATATCATACTGATGTCTATAAAAGGCCAGGTACTGCTCTGAAACCGCCTTTGTAATGGCATAAGGAGACAGGGGCTGTACCGGATAGTTTTCCGAGGTGGGAAATTCCTCAGCTTCCCCGTAAACCGCTCCCCCGGAAGAAATGAATATCACCTTCCCCACCCCGCACTGCCTTGCCGCCTCCAGGATATTGACAAAGCCTCTGACATTGACATCAGCATCAAAAAGAGGATCCTCCACCGAGGCAGGGACAGACATTTGGGCGGCATGGTGGTTAACCAGATCAAATCTCTCCCTGGCAAAAACCTCGGCTACCTCCGGCGCCCTGATATCCATGAGATAAAAGCGAGCCCGGGGATTAATATTTTCCCACTTGCCGCTGTAGAGGTTATCCATGACCACTACTTCATGGCCGGCCTCAAGATAAGCATCCACTACGTTCGAGCCGATAAAGCCGGCTCCGCCGGTAACCAGAATTTTCATAGGTATAAGATTTCAAATTTTAGAGATTAGCTCATGACCAACAGCATCGGACAGGGGAAAACCAATTTACTCTCCACCCCGTGGTTCATGACCGTGAATGATTGCAGCTTTCTCCTACTCCACTGTGACACTTTTGGCCAGATTCCGGGGCTGATCCACATCACAACCGCGCAGATGGGCGATCTGGTAGGAAAGCAGCTGCAGGGGGACGGTGTACAGGATAGGTGTAAGTTCATTATGCACTTCGGGCAGATCAATAACGTAGTCACTGATCTTGGGAAGGACGCTGTCATTTCTGCTGCCCACCAGGATCAGTCTTCCATGCCTGGCCCTCACTTCCTCTACGTTGGAGATCAGTTTATTATATACCCCATCCGGAGGGACAAGGGCGAGAACCGGCATATCCCGGTCGATCAGGGCAATAGGTCCATGCTTCAGCTCGCCCGCGGCATAGCCTTCGGCATGTATATAGGAAATCTCTTTGAGTTTCAGGGCTCCTTCCAGGGCCACTGGGAAATTAATTCCCCGGCCCAGATAGAGAAAATCCCGGCTGCGGCTGAACTCCTCGGCCAAATAATCCATTTTTTCCCGGAGCAGCGGGAGTTCTTCCTCCACCAGGAGGGGGAGATCGATCAGCGCCTGAGTCATCTCCCTGTTCTGGTCCGCCGAGACTGTCTCCAATATCCTTCCCAGATAGAGGGTCAGCAAAAAGAGCGCGGTCAACTGGCTGGTGAAGGCCTTGGTGGAAGCCACACCTATCTCCGGGCCGGCGTGGGTGTATATTGTCCCGTCTGCTTCCCGGGTCATGGTACTGCCCACTACGTTGCAGATGGTGAGAACCTTGGCTCCCAATTCCTGGGCCAGACGCAATCCGGCCAGGGTATCTGCGGTTTCCCCGGACTGGGATATGGTGATAACAAGTGATTCCGGTCCCAACAGTAGACGCCGGTACCGAAACTCCGAAGCTATATCCACATCGACCGGAATTCGAGCCCATTTCTCCAGCCAGTATTTGGCGATCAGGGCCGCATGCCAGGAAGTGCCGCAGGCAACCAGTGATATTTTCCTTATCTTGAGAATCTCGTCGGCAGTCAGCCCGATTTCCTGGATCTCAATTTCACCACTTTCAGGTTCCAGCCTGCCCCGGAACGTGTTCAGGATGGCCTGGGGCTGCTCAAATATTTCTTTAAGCATGAAGTGCCGGTATCCAGCCTTCTCAGCCATGGCCGCGTTCCAGTCAATTCTCTGCACGGTCTTGCAGATGCTTTGGCCATCGGACTGCCTTAGCACTTTCCAGGAATTTTCCTTGAGGACAGCCATCTCGCCGTCATCCAGAAATATCACATCTCTGGTATAGGGCAATACCGCCGGAATATCGGAGGCCATAAGGCAGCCACCCGACTCCTGGAGACCGAGAACAAGGGGGCTCTGATAACGAGCCGCCACCAGGCGGTCAGGCTGATGGCTCCAGATGACTCCTACGGCAAATGACCCTTCCACTTCTTTCAGAGCCATTCGAACAGCGGTCTCCAGGTCACCATCGAGATAATCCTCGATAAGATGGGCCAGAACCTCGGTATCGGTCTCAGATGTAAACCGATGTCCCCTGGCAATAAGCTCTGTACGCAAACTCTGGTAATTTTCGATTATACCGTTGTGCACCAGGCTCAACTCACCGCTGCAGTCGGTATGGGGATGAGCATTCAATTCAGAGGGCGCCCCATGGGTGGCCCACCTGGTATGCCCGAGACCGATATGGCTGGAACAGACAACCTCATCCATCTTCTCTTCCAGGCCCGCCAGTTTTCCCTGGCAACGGTACTTGACCAGACTGCCTTCTTCGACATAGACCAGACCGGCGGAGTCATATCCCCTGTATTCCAGTCTCTTGAGTCCTTCCAGAATAATAGGCAGTACTTTTCTGTGCCCAATATAGCCGACAATACCGCACATACATCACCTCTTACGGCTTTACTGCTCCAGAATCCCTGGAACAGGGTGGGAAATACCCCCCCTGGAAAATAGATGATTCCAGTCAGACCACGTACGGGCTGAACAAGACATTTCCTCTCCTATCGGGGATATGTTACAGTTAGAGTTGCAGGTAGTTCTTATCATAAACAATAGAGTTTGAATTGCAAAAATATTTTACTGGTTACCTGTTTACTAATATTTTTTTTAATCAAACAAAGCACGGTAGGGTGACAGCTTTCAATCCCAACATGTACGCGCTCCCTGGAACCCGAGTTCCTTTAAGGATAACGTCAGTGGTATTCACAAGGAGGGATATAGATCGGC
>JBEPXR010000164.1:0-6126 GCA_041641775.1 Desulfobia sp.
CCGCATGATTCGTCTCTACAGCAGACTTCCCTGTCGAAGAAATTCAGGATACGCAGCTCCTTCTCCCTTTTCTCCTCCGACAGCGGGTTGGCAGAAGTTAAATCTGCAAGATGTTCCTCTATGTAAGCCTTCCCGGGAATGTTCTCAAAGCCAGTGGCCAGTACCAGGCCACTGTGGGTATCAAGCAGCTCGCATTCCTTGCCGGTTGTCACCACGGTCAGTGGAATCTGGCGGGAATCGTCAAAGACCCTTGCAGCGGCAAGAGCCGACCTTTCCCTGGTCACCAGGGATCCGGGTCCGTAACGGATCACCATGAAACGGCGGCGCCGGCAGCTCACCACAATATCAATCTTGGAACGGACAAACTGGTTGGCAAATCTGGTTTCGATTACCTGACGGACTTCCAGGTCACTTTTATCATATCCCTTCTCTTCCACCAGAAATCTGGCCAGTTGCTGCCGGTACCGCTCATCATCCGTGTCAACCACGGATTCACCGGTCACGTAATCAGTGCAGCGACCATAGATATAGTGATGCTGCAGGTTTTCTTCCAAAAAATTTCCCGTTATTGATTGCTCATTAACAACTTACAGCTCCAGCCAGGACTCCGAGAAGATTTTATGTCCCAGGAGAACCTTGCAGGTCTTGTAATGTTCCAGGGCTGAGCCTTCCAGGGTTGAAGGATCAGGTTCGTCGCCGTCCATCATTTTATGGACCATATCCACCATATCCGGCCGTTCACCCTGGCATATGGCCATGAGTTCGTCATCATAGGAATTGACGATGGCCGTCGTAATACCGTGTTTCATGAGCATGATCAGGTAAGTGCGATCCAGATATTTCCGAAGATTTTCGGAAACACCGTTGGAAACATTGGAAAGACCGACAGTGGATCCTGCTCCCGGAGCTATGTCCTCCAGCATACTCAGAAATTCAAACCCGGAGGCGATCTGATCGGCGCCAAGAGTTATAGGGGTGGCAATGGGATCAAAGAGAATCTTCTCATTTGGTATACCCGCTTCATTCAGCCCCATCATCAGGTCGACTGCCATAGCGGCCCGTTCATTGGAATCCCTGGGCATACCATCGACCCCCCAGAGCAGACCGATAACATAACAGCCTGATTCGGCAGCCACCGGAGTGAGCTGTTCAATTCTCTCAGGCTGCGCGGAAATGGAATTCATGATGGCCTGTTCCTTGTTCTTGAGGGCCTTAAAACCGGCAGCCATGGCCTGGCCATTAGTCGTATCCAGGCATAACGGGGTATCTGTCGTAGCCTCAACAGTCTCTACAACCCAGGGCATCAGTTCGGCGCCGTCCTTCCGGGCCGGACCGATGTTCAGATCAAGATAAGAAGCGCCATGAGAGGATTCTTCCTTGGCCATTTCCTGAAGCGGTCCCTGATTTCTTTCCCTCATTGCCGTGCCGCTTCGGGTGCCCATGATATTTATGCTTTCCGCTATTGCTTTCACCTGCTGAGCCATATTCTTCTCCTTTTTACCTTATTCTTACAAGTTCATTCATATTTTTAAACAATACAGTATTAGCAATCTCCATGGATCTCCCTTCCGGTTAAAGAGTGGGGCAACCGACCAGAGACGGAAATCGTTTCAGAAAACTCGCTGCGGGAGCGGCCCCCAAGTTGCCGGCCTGGTCCGAAAATCAGACCCATCTCGACTCTGAGTAAATGGTTGATATTAGCCCCAACACCCTGAACTGTCAATAAATAAAACGTAAGCGGCGTATGGCGACCAGGAGCCTTTCCCAAATTTGTCGACCAGGACTATTCAGTCCGCCCAGCCACCGGTAAACGTCTGCCATCGCCTGGGCATCATTTCTATAATAACAGTGCCAGCCGGCTTTTCTGGTTCTCATACAGAATTCAAGAGGCCAGAGGACAGACAGATTCTCCTGGAAAGCGCCGATCTCTTCCAGCAGATGCCGATTGATGGTCAGTCCGGGCCCCGTCAGCCAGGAGGCCTCTCCACTGGCAAAGTCATTCCAGCCGGAGCTGATTCTGCCTGGGATTCCCGCCGGATACAATACAGAAAACAATCCGGGAAGATTCCGGGCAACGGGTTGAACAATGCCTTTTTTATCGCGGAGCTTGGGGACCGTGACCCCGGCATCAGGATTCTTATCCATGAAGTCAGCCAGAAGGAACAGGCATCCCGGGGCGGGCAGGCTCTCCTGGTTCCAGAAGGAAAGATAACGACCGTTGCACTTCTTTGCTGCAAGGTTGAAGGACCGGGGCTTCGAGAATTCCGGAGGATAGTCGAGAAAGCGCACCTCTGGATGATCCTGCAGTTCCGCTGCCAAGACGGGGGTGGAAAAATGCTGATTAACAACAATAACCTCGAACTGCAGATAGTCGTTGTTCTGCAAGATCGCTTTCAGAAAACGCAGGAGATCAACCTTATGAAGGCCTGTGAGTACACAGACAGACAGATCTGGTACGCTGTACATTACCGATGGGTAATTGATAGATGTTCAGAGACTGACGTGTTAATTCTGCTGTCTCGACAATTTTTCCCTGACCGAGGGGAAAAGACTGAAATCGGTATGGGGAAGGAACTGGGCTGCCATGTAGTGATTCATGAAATCGATATTTTCACTGAGCTCTATATTGGTCATCAACGACCTGACCATTACCCGCTCCCGGAACCGTTTATTGTCACAAAGGCTGATCTGGGCGCCGAGCAGCGAGCCATTACCGAGATAGAAAAACTTATCCCTGGCTATGTCCGGGAGAAGACCTATATTTATCGCCCTTTCCAGATCGATATAGGCTCCGAAGTTACCGGCCATGACTATCCGGTCAAGATCGCCGAATCCAAGCCCAACCGCTTCGAGAAGGGTCTGGTAACCGGCAAACAGGGCGCCCTTGGCCCGGATAAGATTATCCAGGTCCACTTCGGTGATGACAATATCCTCGTCAATCTTCGAAGATTCCCGCCAGGCCAGAACATATTCGTAGCCGTCCTCCCCCTCCCTGATCCTGGGATGATCGATATTCCGTGGGAACTTGCCCTGCTGGTCTATTAATCCGACTTCCAGGAGCTCGGAAACAATATTGATGAGACCGGAACCGCAGATTCCCCTCGGTTTATCCTGGTCAATGGTGACGATCATCGGCTCATAGGTTTCAGGATGAATCTGGCAGTTTTCTATACCGCCGCTGCCGGCCCTCATGCCGTGGCTGATCCCCCCTCCCTCAAATGCCGGTCCGGCGGAGCAGGCCGCGCACATCATCCAGTCTTCGTTGCCTACCACAATCTCCCCATTGGTCCCTATATCAATGAAGAGCGTCAACTGGGGGCTCTTGTACATCTGGCAGGCATGGACTCCGGCCACAATATCACCGCCCACGTAGCTGGCGATGGCCGGATACTGAAAGAGCCGTACCGAAGGATGGGCCATAACCCCAAGGTCGGAGGCCACGGTCAAGGGAAACTGACTGCAGACCGGAACATATGGGGCTTCCCTCAAGAATTTGGGGTCAATGCCTATCAGCAGGTGGCTCATGACGGTGTTGCCCGCCGCCATGATGTAGCTGATGTCACTGGGACTGATAACCATATCCTTGCATACCGACTGGATAATCTCGTTGATGGTATAGATAACCCTCTCCTGCAACATGTGGAGGCCGCCCCGCCGCTGGGAATAGACTATTCGGGATATCACGTCCTCTCCGTAGCTTATCTGGGCATTGTACACCGAACATTCGGCAAGGATTTCGCCGGTGTTCAAGTCGAGCAGTAGTCCGCTCACGGTTGTCGTTCCTATGTCGAGAGCCAGACCGTAGAGATTTGCCGTGGTGTCTCCCGGCTCCACACCTATTATCCGGTCGGGTTCCCTTTCCCTCTTACCCCGGAGCAGGATTACCGTCACTTCCCAGTCAGCTTCCCGCAGAATAAAGGGAAGGTCCTGCAGCATCTCGGGATGATCATAGGTCGGTTCCTTGGCTTGAGGACCACCGCCGGTAATGACCCTCATCAGCCTCTGCAGATCAGGGAGGTTATCTTCCAGGCTAGGTGGAGAAAGTTTCAGAAACCTTTTTTCGACAGGCGGATCGATCTGCCATTTGCCCACCAGATCATCAACGGCCCTGCTTGATATAGCCCGGGTCGTCTTGGGCCGGCGTCTGAGAGCCTTACCCTCCTTACTTATCTCCGCAGGTATCTGAACCACAACATCGGTAAGGGGGATGCACTGGCAGGCCAGCCTGACTCCCCGATCATAGTCTTCCTCTTTGATGTACTGGCTTTTCTGGGCCTTGGCTTCTCCCTCCTGAATGACAATTTTGCATTTTCCGCAGGTGCCGTCGCCACCGCAGTAGGCATTGATATAAACCCCGGCCCTGGCGGCGGCGGCGAGGACATTCTCCTTCTCCTGGGTCTTTATCTTGATGTCGTCCGGCAGAAAATGAACAGTTTTACTCATAACGGTCGTATCAGGTTTGGGTTGAATGGTTCAGGGTATCTTTGCGTATTTACAGGTTCGAAAACCAGTTCCACTTTACTAGCATACACCGCTTTTTTCAAATTTAAATGGAGGTTGGAGCGGGAAGAAATCTCTTGTCATGGAAATTATCTGCAGTTATTATATCCAGTAACGAAGGATGTCATTCCAATTGGCCCATCACCAATTCTGTGGCTCAGTTTATCGCCGGAGTCAAGAAAAATGACAAGAAAGTGACTTCCTGAGAGCATTTTCTACTACTATCAACTGATAATTAAGGAGGCGTTAATATGGCTGAAGGCAAGGTTGTCGAAATATCAGATTCAGACTTTGAATCAGAGGTTCTCAAATCTGATCTCCCCATCCTGGTCGATTTCTGGGCTCCCTGGTGCGGTCCATGCAAGGCTATCGCTCCTGTTATACAGGAAATGTCCGAAGAACTCGACGGCAAGGTCAAATTCGCCAAGATGAACGTGGACAACAATCCCGAAACTCCTGGCAAGTTCGGGATCAGGGCCATCCCCACCCTTATTTTCTTTAAAAACGGAGAAGTCGTCGATCAGGTTACCGGGGCTGTTGGTAAGGATCAGCTTACCGCCATGGTTGAAAAGTAGAGGTGATGCCCGATTACCAACTGATCATCATAGGAGGAGGGCCGGCAGGACTGACTGCCGGCCTTTATGCCGCCCGGGCCAAGTTGAATGTTCTTCTCTTGGAGAAAGGGGCAGCCGGTGGCCAGGTCATGAACACCGACTGGGTGGATAATTACCCCGGTTTTCCGGAAGGTATCAGCGGTATTGATCTGGCTGAAAAGATGGTCAGCCAGGCGCAAAGATTTGAACTCCCCCAAAAGATGGAGACAGTCGTTGCCCTGGATCTCAAAGACAAGATCAAAAAA
This sequence comes from Desulfobia sp., assembly GCA_041641775.1. GTDB lineage: Bacteria > Desulfobacterota > Desulfobulbia > Desulfobulbales > SURF-16 > JAWLDV01. The sequence continues at coordinate 5,360 of JBEPXR010000164.1, forward strand.
GTTAAACTGGGCAACGGCAAAATCCTTTCCAGCAACACCATCATCATCACCACAGGGGCCCGGCCCAGAACCTTGGGTATCCCTGGAGAGCAGGAACTGACCGGCAAAGGCGTCTCCTACTGTGCCACCTGTGACGGCCCTTTTTACAAGAACCAAGAGATAGCCGTAATAGGCGGTGGAGACACCGCGGTTCAGGAGGCCGAACATCTGACTAAATTCGCCTCCAAAGTAACCATTATCCACCGGCGCAAGGAATTACGGGCCATCAAAATCCTCCAGGAAAAGGCCTTTGCCAACCCCAAAATCGAAATCCTCTGGGATTCGGTGGTTACCGGGATAATCGGCGAAAAAGGGGTAGAAGGAACAAGGGTCCGGGACAAAAGAAACAAAGAATTCATCCTGCCGGTGAAGGGCGTTTTTGTTCTGATAGGTATTCAACCCAACAAAGAAATTTTGCCTCTTGATATGCTTGACAATGACGACGGCTTTATCAGAACCGATCAGGAAATGTGCACTTCCATCCCCGGGGTGATGGCAGCCGGTGATATCCGCAGCAAGGAAGTCCGACAGATTGTCAATGCCACAGGTGAAGGAGCCGTAGCCTGTCTTACAGCACAACGCTATCTGGCAGGTCTGGGAAAATGAAGATAACGCTCAGCCCTGTAGTTGGCGCTCTCAGGAAAACAGATCTTACAACCCTGATCAGCTTATCCCTGCTGATCCTCACCTTTGCTACCCTGACTGGCTGCGCTGCCACCAGCCGGGAA
>JBEPXR010000165.1:0-6011 GCA_041641775.1 Desulfobia sp.
ACATCTGGATCATCACCAGCCGGAAATTGACAACCAGGGCAATACATCCCGGCAACTGCCGGGATCAGGAAGAGAAAAGTTCGTTGAGGGCCTGACTGATCGGAAGACCTGACTGGAATCGACCTTTCTGGATAATGGACATAAGATTCCAGTCGGTTTCAGTCTGCCGGAGGATACTGTCAATCCGGTCAACCAGATCGGTAATCCTGTCATCTCCATTATCCCTTTCGAAATAGATAATGTATTCGTTGCTCTTTTTGAACATCATGACGGAGCCGTCGTACTGGGTCCTTGGATTGCTGAATTCTTTACACAGGTCCTGCAGGGATTCCCCCAGTTCATCAATGACCTGATCGGCAAGAATATGCCCCTGATGTCTCTGGAAGACGCAGAACTCCGGAAAAAATATAAGTATAAGCTCGTAATCATACGTGCTTTTTTTGAGTATGTCGGCATCGTCTAAAAAGAGAAGGTAGCGGTAGTTATAAAAATCGGTAAGGGGTTCCCGGAAGTAGGCTCGCTTACGGAACAATTCTACATCCTTCATGAAATCCGCCGTTATGCTGCTCTCCTTGACCTCCAGTTCAATAGAACTGCTTATGCCGGCCAGGATATTAACGATACCCTTGTCATATTTCCCCGCTTCAGCATCTTTCCAGAGGATTTTCAGGGCTTCTTTCCGGGACAGCGATTTTTTGTAGGGACGCTCGGAGATCAGGGCTTCATAGGTGTCGGCGACCATGACTATCCTGGGAAGCAGTCCTATGTTTTCTCCTTTAAGGCCCTGGGGGTAACCGCTGCCGTCCAGGCGCTCATGGTGCTTAAGAATGATGTCGGTTATCCGGTCATCCTGGAGGTGACGAGCTACCAGCTTTGTTCCGATAAGAGGATGGTACTGCATGATGCCTTTGTCGCGTAAATCGAAACCACCTGGTTTCAGGAGGATGTCGTCGGGGATGGCGATTTTGCCTATATCATGTATCAGGCATCCCAGTTCGAGGCTCTGCATCTCATTTTCTTCCAGTTCCAGCTCCTCTCCGATCTTTTTGGCGATTTCCGCCATGTTGACGGCATGCTCAAAAGTATATCTGTCTCTATTAGCCAGAACTTCATCCATGATCTCAAAAATTTCCCTGAGAAAGAGACCGCTGGCATTGCGCAGCTGCTGTTCACTTTTGAGCCTTTCCCCGATCTCCTTGGAAAGTCTGTTTTTCTTGAGGCGGAGATCTTCACTGATCTTGGAAATTTTGACATCCCGTTTTCTGATGTCATGGGCGGCAGCCCTGGTGAGGGTAACAAGAAGCAGACCGAAGGAGCCTCCGAAAAAAATACTGGCTGCGATCAGAACACTGGGAAAAGGAAAATCGTGCAGAAGGAGAAAGGCGAAAAGCAGGTGACCGCCGAAAAAAAACATCATGAGGAAGAGAAGCTGGAGCCACTTTTGGCGAACTACCAGGGGGAGATCTTTCCGCAGTTTCAGACCCCAGAGTATGGAGAGAAGAAGCTGTATGGCCCCGGCGGCAGTTAACAGGACAGATGTAATTTTACCGATAATCATTATGAATGCGTCATTTTTCCTTGTGGTTTTTTCTTACCTGCCGTTCATGCCGGTCCGGGTAATCCCCAAAATAGTTTGTAACGAAGAAGAATATATCTTGCAAGCCTATTGTTTTGTTTTTCCGGAGAGTTGAGATCCTGGTAGATTCCGTGACAGACAGGATCATTCGCTGATTGGCATGACGTATACCCCATTGCCTGAATTTTTTTGGGAAATTCCTTTGACATTCGATCAGACAAAGTATATATATTTAATATACATTACCACATGGTGGCACTCCTCCGGGTGGTTTACATCTTCAACAGTGATAAGGCTGTGGAGGGTAGAGGTAAAATAACGAGCTGGAGTAAGAACTGAGGAAAAATCCATGGCTGATGATGTTGTTGAGGGACGTCTGGATCTATTGACCAGAGAGATAGGTACCCTCAAAAGCAGGCTGGATAAGCTTGACGAGAGATTTGATGCCCTGGAGGCACGATTTCCTTCAACGGCGGTGAACCAGGTCGTCGCCCCCTATCCGGTGGAAGAAACATACACCCCTTTGGCCGAGCTCGATTCGGATACGGTTTTTTCCTGGATGGGTTCATCATCTCTGCTGCCGCGGATCACCGCTATCTGCTTCATCCTGGTATTTGCTCTGGTTCTGCGAACCCTCACCGACAATGAAATTATCGGCCGGCAGCTTGGTTCCTTCATCGGCATGGGATATGCTGCCGTACTTATCGGTTGGGGCACAAGGCTCCTTGCTCGGGAGAACAGACTGGCGATCGTCTTTTTTGTCAGTGGAATTCTCTTGATGTACTCAATTGCCTGGGAAACCCATGTCAGGTTTGAATCTGTCTCTTCGTTATCGGTATTCGCCATTCTCACTGCTTTGCTTACCCTGGCAAGTGCAATAAGCGTGCGGTTCAATCATACCGGTATTAACGGTCTGGCCATTCTGGGTACCAGTTTCCTGGCTTTAATCATCGATCTGCCCAATCCCGCCTTTGTTCCTCTTACCATATTTTTTCTGGTGGCCAATGCCATGGCCTACAGAGCTGCCAAGAGACTCGGTCGGGGAGAAGGGATCAGGTTCGTCGTGTTTCTTTTGACCGCCTGTGTCTGGCTTATCTGGGTCTTCAAGCTGCGGAGCGCTTTTACCATCAGTAATGTGGCCCTCACGCCCCGATTGGCTGTGGACTGGTATCTGCCGGCACTGCTTATATTTATCCTGCTTTATATGGCCATGCCGATCCACTGGTTTCTGAGAGAGGAGAAGAGCAGTTTTTTAGATTTTCTGCTCCCATGTATCAGTGCCTTCTGGTCCTATTCCATGGCCTATCTTTTTATAGAAGGAATCTACGGCAGTCTCGATTTCCTCGGATATTGCGGGATATTGCTGGGGATGATCAGCTTTGGAATCGCTCTGTATCTTTACCGGAAAGAGATAGCCGGTGGGGCCGGAATCTGCAGTTTTACCACCAGCGGCAGTTTTTTTCTGCTCCTGGCCTTTCCAGCGGCAGTGGGCGATCTCCTGTTGACCATACCTGTCTGGGCACTGCTTGCCCTCGGTCTGGCCAGGGTATCTGTGGCCTGTGAGATAGGGGGCATCCGCCTTACCTCTTATTTTATCCCTGTCCTGGCCTGTGTTCTGGGAATAGCTTTTGGAAGGTTTGCGGTGGATAATCCCTCTCCTGTTGTTGCCATCAGTTCCACCGGGATTCTGGCTGTTCTCAGCGGCGCCCAATATTACTGGTGCCGCAAAAATCCCATTTCCTGTCACGCCGGCTTTTTTGCGGTAATGGACAAGGCAGATCGCAGCAGGATAGTCCTGCTTGCTGTCTCTTTGGTAAGCGGATTCTGTATGCTGCAGATCGCCTCTTTTGAGATTCTTGCCTTATATGAAGGTGATTCGACCAATGTTTTACGAGGAGTACAGTCCATACTCATCAACCTCGGAGCCGCTCTTCTCTTGCTTATGGCAAGTTCCGGCAGGAGCAGAGAAATATTGAATGTTGCCGTTCTGGTCATTGTGATAGGCGCCTTTAAGGTGTTTGGTTACGACCTGTTCAGGGCCCACGGAGTGCCCCTGGTCTTAAGCGTGCTTTCGTTTGGTGTGGCAGCTGCGGTGTGTTCCACGGTAATGAGCAGATGGACCTGGGGTAGAGAGCAGGAAGCCTGAATCATACAGTGATTGGATTTTGCCGCCGCAGGGGCTCTGGTCATTGGCGGCAGATTGCTGTCAGAGGTAACCTGGATGGAAGATCAACAGACCTGAGGAGTACCACTTATGAGAAATCACGTGTTGAGGCCGCTTTATCTCGCTATCGCTTTTGTAGTGCTGCTTCTGCTTGTCCGGCAGCAGATTGTGCCGGCCGATTTCGGGGTGAACGGAGAAAATTTCACTTACGGCTACCACCGGGCCGGCAGCATTGAAGACTGGAAATCATTTCCGATCAAGTACCAGGGGAAAGAGTATTGTGCCGGCTGTCATGTGGAGCATTATGACAGCAATATGGCCTCCAGTCACCGATCGATTCCCTGTGAGAACTGTCATGGTCCAGCCAGAAATCATCCCGAAACTCCTGCAACCCTGGAAATTGATCAGGGTCGTCATCTTTGTCTGAGGTGTCATGCCGGACTCCCTTACCCTACAAGTCAACGTTCCGAACTGCCCGCCATTGATCCCGAGGCGCATAATCCAAATATGGAATGCATTTTGTGCCATAATCCCCATAAGCCGAGCCTGGAGGATATGTAGCATGAGTATCACCCGGAGAAGTTTCTTGAAGAATACCCTGATGGGAGCCGCCGCGACAACTGTTCCCCTCACTGCCCTCAAGTTCCTGAGCCCCGCGGAAACCAGGGCGGCTGTGGAAAATTCAGGGGTACGCTGGGCCTTTTTGGTAGACACCTATAAATGCGTCGGTTGCGGTTTCTGTGTCATGGCCTGCAAGAAGGAAAATGAGATTCCCCTGGACGTCCCCGTGACCAGGACCTGGGTTGAAAGGTATGTAGTCACCAAAGATGGTGAATCCCATATCGATACACCGAAGGGAGGTCAGGAGGGTTACACTGAAAACAGTATACGCGGGGAGAAAATAGATCCTGACGATATCAAAAAGGCCTTCTTCGTACCCAAGCTCTGTAATCAGTGTGACAACCCGCCCTGTGTCCAGGTCTGTCCGGTTGGCGCCACTTACCAGACAAAAGACGGTGTGGTTCTGGTTGACAGAACCTGGTGTATAGGCTGTGGTTACTGCATCATGGCCTGCCCTTACGGGGTCCGCTTTTTCCATCCGGAGCACAAGGTCGCCGAAAAGTGTACCTTTTGTTATCACCGGCTTGTCAAAGGCATGAAGACTGCCTGTGTCGATGCCTGCCCCTTTGGGGCGAGAAAGGTCTGCGACCTTCATGACCACAGCGACCCGGCCACCCAGACGATACTGAACGAACGTGTTGCGGTTCTGAAAGATGAATATGGTACCAAGCCCCAGGTTTTTTATCTAGGACTTGACAGGAATGTGAGGTGAGCGATTATGGTAGATGGTTCAACTGGAGAAACAATGGTTCACGGTGCGGAATGGACGATTAAACACCTCTTTGTCTATCCGAACGAGTTCATATACTGGAGTATCCAGATCGTCATGTATCCATATATGACGGGTCTGGTAGCGGGAGCGTTCGTTCTGTCCTCCCTTTACCATGTCTTCGGGCAGAAGGACCTCAGAGACATCGCCAGATTTTCCCTGGTATTCTCTCTGGCTCTCCTGCCGGTGGCCATGATGCCCCTGCTCTTTCATCTGCAGCAGCCTTTCCGGGGCATAAACGTCATGTTCACTCCCCATTTCACCTCTGCTATCGCTGCCTTCGGTATCGTCTTTTCGACTTACGGCATCCTGGTTATGAGTGAAATATGGTTTGTCTACCGCAGGCATTTTGTGGAACAGGTTCATGAGCTTAAAGGGAGTCAGGGAATCGGCCATCGTCTCAAGCGACTGGTTTTCCTCATTCTTTCCCTCGGAGCCTTTGACCTGAGCGAGAAGGCGATCGCCAAGGATGAAAAAGCGGTCAAGATCCTGGCGGCCATAGGTATACCGGTAGCCTGTTTTCTCCACGGGTATGCCGGTTTCATTTTTGGCTCGGTCAAGGCCAACGCCCTCTGGATGTCACCGCTGATGCCGGTAATCTTTATCATGTCGGCGGTTGTTTCCGGTATAGCTCTCTGTATGCTGACCTACATCATCATAATGGAATGGAAAAAATTCAGAACGATCCTGGCCAGGGGACGGGGTGATGAGTCCGTGCAGATGATAGCAGGGGTTGAGCTGGATGTGGTGAAAAAGACCTCCAGATATCTGCTGGGATTCCTGGTGGCTGCCATTTCTCTGGAGCTACTGGATCTTATATTCCGGGGGTATACGGCCATGAAGTCGTGGGATATTCTTCTGGAGGTCATGTACGAGGAAGA
>JBEPXR010000166.1:0-5949 GCA_041641775.1 Desulfobia sp.
GCAATTGGTCGGCTATCCTCTTTATCTCAGAAGGTGGTTCGGTCGACCTGATCACAAACTGGACAGGCAAACCGGAGCTGGCTCCGGGCAGGGGAGGTCTGCCGAAGGCGGCAACATCTAACCCGGCTATGGAGTTAAGCTTGTTCTGAACTATGGGTTGCAGATCCATCTGGGATCTCTCCCTTTTGCTCCAGGGAGTGAAAACCATACCTGCAAAAGCGGTGTTGCCGATGCTCACCGAGCCCCGTCCGCCCCCTCCGGCGATCATGAAAACGTGATCGGTTTCTGGAAAGGAAGCCAGGATATTGTAAAGCTCGTCGGTGTACAGAGTGGTCTGGTCGATTACGGCAGTGGGGGGGGCGGTGGCAGAAGTGAAGATAACTCCTTTATCCTCTTCGGGAGCCAGTTCTTTCTTGGTCATGGAAAAGAGGAAATAGCAGCTTACCAGGACACCCAAGGAAAAGATGACGATGGCCGGAAGTGAATTAAGACAGATCTTCAAGAGTTTGAGGTAAATGTTTTTCAGTATATCGAATTGACGATCCAGAAAGGAGGTAAAGCCGCCGCCCCTGTTTTGATCAGACGGTTTCAGGATCTTGGAGCACATCATGGGAGAGAGGGTCAGGGCTATTATCCCTGAAATCAGTACGGCCCCGGCCAGGGTAAAGGCGAATTCGCTGAACAGGCTGCCGGTGAGACCGGTCATGAAACCGATGGGGGCATAGACCGAAACCAGGGTAATGGTCATGGCGACTATGGCCGTGGACAGCTCCCGGGCTCCTTTGATGGCGGCCTGGAAAGGAGAGTGGCCTTCTTCGATATTGCGGTGGATGTTTTCGGTCACGATGATGGCGTCATCTACCACCAGGCCGATGGCAAGTACCATGGCCAGCAGGGTCAGGAGGTTGATGGAAAAGCCGAGGGCGAACATGAAAAGTCCGGCGCCTATAAGGGAAAGGGGCATGGCCACAGCCGGTATCAGGATGGATCTGAGCGAACCCAGGAAAAGAAAAATGACCACAATGACGATGATTAGGGCTTCAACCAAGGTTCGCTCAACCTCGATTATGGCGTCTTCGATATACTTGGTGGCATCATAGGGAACCGCCATGTTGAGACCTTCCGGAAGCTGCTCTTCGATCTCAGGCAATACCTCCCTGACCCGGTCTATCACGGTCAGGGCATTGGCGGTGGGAAGAACGTTTATCCCTATAAAAGTGGCGTTCTTGCCGTCAAAACTTACCTCGACATCGTAGTTTTCAGCCCCGAGCTTCACATTGGCAATGTCACCCAGGCGGATCAGATCGCCGTCCACCTCTTTGACCACCAGCTCCCTGAATTCCTTTTCACTATGAATGTTGGTGGTGGCGCTCAGGTTGATGGTGATCATTTTACCCTTGGTGGAGCCTACAGCCGTAAGATAGTTGTTGGTCTCCAGAGCGCGCGCCACATCTGTCGGGGTGAGATCGTAGGCTGCCATTTGGTCTGGTTCAAGCCAGATTCGCATGGCAAAGGTGCGGGCTCCCAGTACTTCTGCACTTTGCATACCGCTTATACCCTGGAGTTTGGGCTGAACAACCCTGACCAGATAGTCGGTTACCTGGTTGCTTTCCAGGACATCACTGAAAAAGCTGAGATACATGGAGGCCGTGGTCTCGCCCACCTGGACTTCGATGATTGGGTTCTCACTGGCCTCGGGAAGTTCGTTTTTGACTTTGTTGACCTTGGCCGTTACCTGGGTGAGGGCCTTGTATGGATCGTAGTCCAGCTGGAGGTGCGCCTTGATGGAGCTCAGCCCCTGGATGCTGCTTGACTCCAGGTAGTCGATTCCGTCCACCCCGCCAATCTCCTTTTCCAGGGGCGTGGTAATGAAGCCCTTGACCAGTTCGGCATCGGCACCCACGTAGGGGGTATTCACTGAGATAACGGCATTGGAGATTTCCGGGTACTCCCGGACATTGAGAAGAAAGAGGGATCTGGCCCCGAGGAGCAGAATCAGGAAACTCACCACAGAAGCCAGCACCGGCCTTTTGATAAAGATATCGGTAAAGTGCATAGCCTTTACTCTTCCTTGAGCTGCGGATTGGCGGAATTGACCGGAGTGATGGAGTTGTCTATGACAGCCTTGACTCCTTCCCGAAGCTTATGCCGACCGGCAATAACCACTTTCTCGCCGGGCTCAAGACCTTGGCTGACAGCCACCTGGCTGCCTCTGGCCCCTCCGAGCACCACGAACTTACGGGAGGCTTTGTAGACTGGAGCCCCCTTAAATTCCTCGTCAAGGGGAGTGAGAACGAAAACCACATCGCCGTATGGATTGTAGTCGATTGCCGTTTCCGGAATGGTGACGACCCTCTCTTTTTCAGGCAAGAGCATGCTGACCCGGCCGAACATACCGGGCCGCAGTTTCCGTTCTTTATTGGCCAGGGTGGCCTGGATGTTCAAACTGCGGCTTCCCCTCTGGATCTGGGGATCAATGGCTGTTATTGCACCCCGAAATTCCTGATCAGGCCAGGTGTCTACAGTAAAAACCACTTCCCTGTCGGAAGACACCAGTTCCAGGTTTTTTTGGGGAATGGAGAAGTTGAGATAAAGGGGAGCGAGGCTTTGCAGGGTAACCAAGGGTGTGCCGGGCTCCAGGTACTGGCCCGGATCGACTTCCCGCAAGCCAAGTTCACCGCTGAAGGGGGCTTTGATGATTTTTTTGGATAAGAGGCTCTTCTGATGATCCAGCGAGGCCAGAGCCTGTTTGTGTTCGGCTTTGGCTTTATCCAGTTCGGCCTGGGGAGAGGCTTTGTTTTCCACCAATGGTCTGATGCGGTTCAGCTGTATCTGGCTGAGCTGTTCAAAGGCCTGAAGCCTCTCCATCTCAGCCTCTTCCAGGCTGCTTTCCAGTCTGGCCAGAATTTCGCCTTTTTCAACCCGCTCTCCAGGTTCAAAGTATATCCGGTTGACCATTCCCGCCACTTCACTGGAGACCTGCACCCGGTTTATGGCCTGAAGTTCACCGGTGGTATCAAGACTGGGCTGCCAGGTGCTGGTAGTGGCATCGATGGCCGCCACCGTCTTAGGCGGTATTGTCCGTCCGGCCATGAATTCTCTGGTCTTGAGGGTGACAAAATATTTCCAGCCGAAAACACCTCCAAAAATCAGAACAAGTATGAAGAGGGCAATCAGGATACGCTTCATGGTTTCAGTAATAGAAGGATAAAGGTGATAGAGTGAGGTTTTTACCAACCGATTTGTAAGAAGTAAACTCTCTTTTGTAAAGAAGATTCTACCGGGGTGGCAGCGGAGAGGGGTGACCTGATTCCAGTTAGACTTTCGGTCGTTCTTTGGCAACTACTATCAGGTAGTCCCCCTTGTCCAATGTGTAGTCAGATGGTGGATTGGCAATAAGCTCACCTCCCCGTCCTTTCTGGATTCCCAGAGCGATCGAGTGATTTTCCTGCTTCAGGCTGGTAAAAATTTCAATGAATTGGCGGCTGAACATCCGTTCAGGGACGGGGATACTGTAGAGTTCATTGCCGAACTGGGTGCTCAAAAGCTCTGAGACAATCCTGCTCAACCCGTGATCAATGGCTGAACTGGCAATGAGATGGCTGGAGAGTTCACTGCCCACAATAATCTCATCAGCGTGAGCCCTTCTGCAGTGCTGAACATTGTGTTCGTCAACGAGTTCTACTACAGTATAGACTTCCGGGCAGAGGCTTTCTATGGTCAGGGTCGATAAAACCACTCTGGCGTCCCGGGCATTAGCCTCCAACCGGTCATCTCCAAGAACGATGACCGTCCTGGCCATTTTGATGTTAGCCCGCTCCAGAGTCTCTTCAGAGACATTGCCCCTGATGAAGTAGAGCAAATCGTCTTCAATGGGTTTTTCGTCTATCTCGGCTATGAGGACGACCGGAGTTTCCAAGGTTTTGGAGTCATTGCGCAGTTCATTGAGAACGGCCCGGGCCCGGTGGTTCCATTCGGCAATGATGATGTGCTTTTCGAACTTGTACGTTTTCATCCCTCTGTTTTCCCTCATTCTGTTGCTGATCAGGACGGTGGCCAGTGTCCCGCTGAGCATGCCGAGCAGGCCGATCCCCAAAAACATGATAAGGACGGCTATAACCCGGCCGCCGCTGGTTGCAGGAGAGATATCACCGTATCCCACAGTGGTAAGGGTCACGATACTCCACCAGAGACCGCTCAGGAGGTCAACACCCGGCTCAAAATAGGAGATGGCTGCACCACTGATTAAAATCATGATGATAATAATCAGAAGGATCTCCGGAATCTTTTCCCGCCACAGAAAACGGCGAATGGAGCGTATTTTATTTCTGAGACTCACTGGCTGTTGCCGTCAGTTGAATTATCTTCTCCTGGAACTCCGGCGGTTTTTACTTTTCTTTTTTTTCTTAAATGAGCCATCCCGGTCGTAAGGGCTTTCAATTTCGTATTCAATCCCGTCGAGGATGATATCTACATCGCCGTCTGCTTCGAAATCATAGGTGAAGGGGACATTTGTAAGTTTACTGCTCCGGTTCAGCAGGTAAGTGGAGTCCTGGTAGTTGACCTGGAGTTCGGCGGGGGAAAGGTAGCGGTAGGTGAAGGGCAGGTCCCTCTCACAGCCGGTCAGAACAAGAAGGCCGATACAGGGAAACATGACGAGCGTGGATCTCAATGTTCCGCTAGGTGATTTCATGTACTGTCCTGGTTGATGATTGAGTGAAAGATGCACCAGATTGCCAAGTTCGAGGGCTTGCCGGCAAATCGCATATAAATTTTTTGGAATAACATACCTTATCAATTTTTTAAGTCAACAGAAGGAGTTTGTATTATTAACCCGTGTGCGTAAGGGCGAAATAAAACGGCCGGCGGAGTAGCACCGGCCGGCCGTTAAAAGAGAAAGGAGCAGGTTGGGGTTAATAGTGTTTAACAGCCTTCTATTGTCCTGGATCTTGTTTCTTTCCGGACATGGCATTCACCGCAGCGCATCGGCCCTTTCTTGCCGTCAATACCTTCAGCGTGGCAGCCTCTGCAGTTGTTATGGAAGATGTCTTTCGCCTCCTGCAGTTCCTTGTTTTTGAAGTCTTCATTGTGGCAGTTCACGCATTCGAGCTTGGACGTGTCATCCATGGCTCCGATATCTTCTGCAGACAAAGGTTGATGCTCATCGTTGTGATGGCAGTCGCCGCAGGAGACTCCAAGGTCGACATGGGTTTGATGACTGAACGGTACAGGTCTCTTTCCTTCCAGAGTAATCTCCTTTTCCGGATAGTTCTGGCTGGCCGCCATACTGATACCGAAAGTCAGGGCGATTGTCCCAATTACGGTCGCTGTTCTGAGATGTCTTTTTTTCATGGTTACTACCTCCTGTTGTAATAAATAAAAGGTTGCTTGGTTTGATTCTAATGTAGGGACTTTGCGGTCGGATTCATAGCCGATATAGGCCGATGTCGACCCTACATTGATGTAATTCCAATAGGTTGTTATGTGAAGGAAATCGTGTTCCGAAAATTTTTTCAGGAAGAAAACAGGGAAGTAACACCCTGCTGAAGGAGATTGATTTTCATCTTACTAAGGTATAGGATAAAGAAAACAGAGAGATAGATATGATATAATTCAACTGGGTGGTTAATGGAAAAGGATATACAGTGTTCCGTCCGACCCATGGTGGAAATTGACGGAACAAAGATAAAACGGATCCGGGAGGAAAAGGGATTCACTCAGCTCTATGTGGCCACTGTAGTCGGGGTCACCACTGACACCATTTCCCGCTGGGAAAATCGGAAGTATCCCGCCATCAAGCGGGAAAATGGACTTAAGCTGGCCGAGGCCCTGGAAGTTGATCTGGAATTGATTATGGATCGCCTGGAAGGGGAGAAGGCTGCCAGAGATGAATTTGGGGAGGAAGGCGAGGCCATCCGGCCTGATAAGAAGCTTGTTTCCAGGTATCTC
>JBEPXR010000167.1:0-5832 GCA_041641775.1 Desulfobia sp.
AGAAGGTCAGGAATTATTTCCCGATCAAAAAGACTGGGGCAGAAGAGTATATCAAGAGCAGCTATTTAAAACGCCAGGATGCTCCCCCTCTGGGGATAAACAACCGGGATAAAATCAGCCCGATCCGCCCGCAGTTTATCTTCTACTATTCCGACCTGCGCCGGGAGCAGGAGACGGGAATAGAAAATAAGCTGCTGGCCGCCCGCTGGCGCGCATTTTCACCCCACACCATACGGAGAGGCACCGTGATGTGTGACGGCTGCCATGAGAACCCTTCCCGCTTTCTCCTTGAACCAGAGGAGGATCGTCTTTACCTGCTGAAGGAGGACGGTATGGACATGACATCTTTTTGGCGACAGGACAATCAGCAGATGGCCAATGGCAGATTTTTCAGCCAAAAGGAATACGAAAAAATGTCCCGAAAGAGTCCCTCCTACACCATACATTACCTTAAAAGATGGAAAAAACTGATCGGAAACGTCGTAAATTCATCAAAGCAATAATCGGTGTTTCCGGAGGCCTGCTGCTGACCTGGCGCTATCTGACGCCATGGTCGGCAACCCCGGATCCGGAAGAACAGCTTGAGGTGAAGCAATCTGAAATCCCCCCCCACGGGGCCCTGGTTTATCCGGAGTCTGGCGTGGCGGTCATCCGCAGCAACGACGAGTTCTACGCCCTTGATTTGACCTGCACCCATCTCGGATGCACGGTCCAGGTTACACCGACGGAATTGATCTGCCCCTGTCACGGTAGCCGTTTCGACCGCTACGGCAAGGTTCTCCACGGACCGGCAAACCGTTCCCTGCGCCGCCTGAGAATCGAGGAACGAGGCGGCAAGCTCTTTATCCTGGCCTGAGGTGCCCCATTGCTTAAGGATTTCATCAGGCATCTTTTTCCACAGGTCGTTCTCCAGAAGAACCTCAGGATCACCTACACCTTCTGCCTGGGTGGGCTGGCCTTCACTGCCCTGCTGGTTCTCACCGCCAGCGGTCTGCTGCTCCTTTTTTATTATCAGCCTCTGCCATCCCGGGCCTTTGCTTCCATACTCTACCTGGAAGAGCAGGTCTTTGCCGGCGACTATCTTCGCAGTCTCCATCGGCTGGCCTCTCACGCCCTGCTTATCCTGATCTTTCTGCACACTCTGCGGGTTATCCTCACCGGTGCCTATCAGAAACCCAGAGAATTCACCTGGCTGATCGGCTTTGCCATTCTCTGCCTTGTTCTCTTTACCGCCTATACCGGCTATCTTCTACCCCTTGATCAGCTTGCCTTCTGGGCCACGCGCACCGGTATGGAGCTACTGTCCATCCTGCCGGGAGGAGAACTTCTGCGATCTCTGCTGGTACCCGATGGCATTGACGGTCCCCTGACCCTCCTGCGTTTTTACGTTCTCCATATCGTTGTTCTGCCACTGCTGATCTTCCTGCTCGCCCTGCTCCATTTTTATCGAATCCGGAAGAACAAAGGGATACTGCCATACCTGTGAAAAAGTACATCAAGAGTTCGCCTTATTTTTTCCGCCTGATCAAGCGGGCATTTCTGTCTGGAGTGTTTATCCTGCTGGGACTGGCCACAGTTATACCGGCCCCCCTCGAACTGCCAGCGGATCCGGGTGAAGTACCCAATCCCGCCAAATCGGCCTGGTTTCTCATCTGGCTTCAGGAGCTGGTCAGCTATTCCCAGTATCTGATCTATCTTGCGGTCCTGGCAGCGCTCGGCTTCGCCACCCTTCCCTGGTGGTCCGGGAAAGTCAGGGCACAGGGGGCAAGCTGGCTTCCCAGGGATCAGCGGCTGGTCAACGGTCTGACACTGATAACTTTCAGCGTGATACTAATTCTGACAATAATCGCCACAGTTTTTCGGGGAGAAAATTGGTCATTCGCCTTGCCTTTGTAATCATTCTATCCGTCTTTATATTCATTCTGGACGGAACCACTGAAGCCCGGGCTTCAAGCTGTCTGCAATGTCATTCCGTGCACTATGCCAGCTTGGGAAATTGTGTATCCTGCCACCGTGGAGATCCCCGTTCAAGCCGTCCTGCCGTGTCCCACCGGAACCTGATTCCCGGCCGTTTCTCTCATTACGCCCTACCCGAAAGCCCGGTCACTGAAAAGGGCAGCCAGCATCTGAAGACAGCCGGCTGCCGTCGCTGCCATCTTATCGCCGGCAAGGGAAACCGGCTGGCTGCCGATCTTGATACAACTCTCCGGGAAGCCCCTGTCTCAGAGGTGTTTGAAGCGATTCGCCAGCCCGCTTTCCTTATGCCCGATTTCCGTTTCACCGCACCCCAGACCATTGAACTGGTAAATGCTCTTCTGGCAGCAGCTCGGCAGAGCATCCTTCCTGCAGAAGAAGTACCGCGGTTGATTCATTTTATCGGGGACAGGGAAAAAGAAAGAGAAAATACCTTCAGTCGTCACTGCGGAGAATGCCATCGGATGATGAGTCCCATATTGGGTGGAGCTGGGAGGGGGAAAATAGGGCCTAACCTTTCAGGGCTGTTCACCGAATTTTATCCGGGTTTCAGTTACAACCGAAAGAGATGGACCGGGAAAATCCTGCGAAAGTGGCTGCAAAATCCCCGCAATCTGCGACCTGAAGCCAGAATGCCTCCTGTCAAACTACAAAAGCAGGAGCTAAACAGCCTCCTGAATATCTTTACAGCCACGGCTGTCCGGAAAAAAGGGAAGACGCCTTAATCTTCTTTTTCCCAGTCTTCAAATCCCCATGACTTGAAGCGGGGGATCCAGGGATTTGGATTCTTCACTTTTTCTTCTTCGGAACGATCTTTGACTACCGGTCCCGGATCCGGCTCAGGAATTTCGTTCTTCCCTTCGGCCTCTGAAGAACTCTTTTCCCCGACACCGGCCGAACTCTTCCCATCCCGAAGCCCCGCCACTTCCCGATCTTTCCGTTTGCCATGATCAGCGTCATTTTTTTTCATCCCGCTTTCCGCAGATGGCCTTTCGGATTGAAGCTGCTCTGTCAGGGCGGCAATGAGTTCAGCAATCTCTTCACGAGAAGGCTCTGTCAGCAAACCGCTGTGAACCTCGCCGCTCGCAACGACGCTCCGGTCACTGTTATCCTCCAGGCGCACCTTAAACCATTGGAGCCTGCGGCTCACCAGGCCCTCTTCACCGAGATCCAGAGCGGTTTCATAATCATATATCAGGGTCCAACTCTCTTTATCGGACTCTACTGAGTCACCAGAGAGTGTCTGGTATCCCTGTTCCTGAATTTCCTCCCGTACCAGTGAGTTCAACTGAAGTGGATCTTTCCCTTCCGGTTGTATATAAACGGTCTGATAATCTCGCTTGGACAGGGCTTCAGGATCGAATGCCACGTTCTGACTGGTACAGCTGACGAACGCAAAGATAAGGCTTCCGAGGGACAACCAGAGTGATAACCTGTCCATATCTCACTTCTCCTTTATACAGTTCATGATCTGGAACGGGGTGATAGAGATTTCATTTTTCTGAACCTGACCTGGCGGACTCTCAGTTGCAGGATCTCGCAAAATCATACCTCATCCCTGTTGAGGTGGCAACTATCAATGCAAAGTCGAAACAGACTCCTTGCGATTCTCCCGTCATGTTTCCAGATTGCCAAATTATCGGCAAGCCATTATAGTTAGACAGAATTTTCACCTTCCTGATTCAACACAAGGAGACATCTATGGATCTCGTTCATCCCGACATTGAACAATACTGCGCCGACCTGAGTTTCCACCCCTCCAGGGACTGCAGAACGATATTCGACTATACCACCGCTCACTTCGACGACTCCCAGATGCTGATCGGCCCCCTTGAAGCCGGCTTCCTGGGTCTGCTGATCAGGTCAATAAAGGCAGAGCGGATTCTTGAAATCGGTTGCTACACCGGCTACTCGGCCCTGGCTATGGCCGAGCATCTCCCGGAACACGGGCTGGTGGTCACCATTGATGCAGACGGCGAAAAGGGAGCTCTGGCCCGAAATTTCTGGAAACAGAGCAGCCATGGCCACAAAATCCGTCTGCAGACCGGAATCGCCCTTGATCTCCTGCCTTCTCTACAGAATACCTTTGACCTGGTGTTCATCGATGCCGACAAGGAAAATTATGTCTCCTACCTCGAGCTTACTTTACCCCTGTTGACGGCCCGGGGTATAGTGGTGGCGGATAACACACTCTGGTACGGAACGGTCATCGATCCCGGGACCGAAGACCCGGATGGTCAGTCGATCCGGGATTTTAACGATTATGTCCAGGCCAGGGACGACCTGATTGCCACAATCGTTCCAATGCGGGACGGTCTTTCCATCATAAAACGCCTGTGAACCTGACCACCGTTCTTGTTTGAAAGATCAGCCCATGGTACAGGACAAAGCCGTTCTGATTTTTATATTCTTTTTTGATATTGACAACGCCATCATTTATGATAAGGTAGTATGCTTTCTGCAAGATGGGCCTATAGCTCAGCTGGCTAGAGCCACCGGCTCATAACCGGTCGGTCCCTGGTTCGAGTCCAGGTAGGCCCACCATACATCCGCAACGCATGCTGGAAGCCGTCGATCGAATCTCATCACCGGGGAGGCGATGTCATCTCTCATAAAACTTAAGGAATTTCTTGATTTCCTGGAAACCCGGGCACCGCTGGAAACTGCTGAAAAATGGGACAATGTCGGTCTCATGGTAGGCTCGCCGGATCAAGATCTAACCGGTGTCCTGGTAGGACTCGACCCCACTCCCGCCATTGTCGGCGAAGCTCTGAGACACGACATCAACACCATCCTCACCCACCATCCCCTTATTTTCAAACCGCTCCTCTCCATCCGGACCGACACCCCCAAAGGCCAACTGCTCAAAGCAGCTCTCACTAACGATATAGCTGTTATTTCCCTGCATACCAATCTCGATATAGCAGCTGGGGGAGTAAATGACGCCCTGGCTGCACGGCTTGATTTACAAGATATCCAGATCCTCGCCCATAAAGAAGGCCAACCGGAAAGGGGTTTCGGCAGAATCGGCAGTTTCTCATCTTCCCTGGACAGAGAAAAATTTCTGAACCTGCTCACATCCCGTCTCGACCTCCCGGCCTTGACCATGGCCGGTCCAGTACCTGATTATATTGAACGAGTCGGGGTATGCGGGGGGAGCGGCTCTGATTTCGCAGAGGCGGCTTTTAAAATGGGTGCCCAAGTCTATATCACCGGGGAACTCAAGCACAATGTGGCTAGATGGGCGGAAGAAAACGGGTTCTGTGTGATAGATTGCGGTCACTATGCCACGGAAAACGTGATTGTCCATCCTCTGGTTCAGGAGATAAGGCAATTCGTGACAACCAGACACGCAGATATACCAGTCAGGGAATCGGAAGAACAACGAAGTCCATACTCATACTACATCAATGGGTAACAGAAATATAGATCATATGAATTCAACCATAATAAGGAGTAGAAATTGCAGGATGAATTAACCAAGCTCATTGCCTTGCAGGCGAGTGACCTTCAGATTAAAGAACTTGAAGATGAACTGGCTGTTGGCCAGAAAAAACTCGATGACCGATTGAGTGCAATAGAAGAGAAGAGAAAAGAGTCGGAGGACCTCCTGGCCAGGATTGAAACCAACGAACAGGAACGAAAGGAGCTGGAAACCGGGATTGAAGATAATCAGGCCCATATAAAGGATCGGCAGGCTAAATTGATGACTATCCAGACTAACCGGGAATACCAGTCTCTCCTCAAGGAAATCGAGGAAACCAAGGCAGCGGTCAAAGAGAAGGAAGAAAAAATTGTCCGCCTGATGGAACTCGATGAAGATATTCAGAAGAGACTGGAAGAGCTGAAAAATCTTGC
>JBEPXR010000168.1:0-5800 GCA_041641775.1 Desulfobia sp.
GGAGAATACGATTCCGCCTACCATTCGTTCTATCAGGCATTCCGTACCGATCCGACCAGTCTACAGATCAATTTCATGCTGGGCCGGTCCGCTTTTGAGTCCGGCAGGCTGGAAGAGGCGGTAATGGCCTATGAAAGGATACTGTTCCAGGAGCCTGAATCCCCGAGGGTTAAACTCGAACTGGCCCGCACCTACCTTCGGCTTGGTTCCAGGAAGCAGGCGGAGCAGCTCTTTAACCAGGTTCTGGCTGCCGAGCCTCCTGATCCAGTACGACACAATATAAACCGTTATCTTACGGCTATCACCGGTGCTGAAAAACGCCACTTCCTGAGCGGTGCTTTCACCCTGGGGTTCGGATATGATGACAATGTGCGCACTACTCCGGCGGACGATATAATCCGGACCGTGATAGGCGAGGTCCATCTCACCGGCCCCGGCGCCGAACCCCTTGACAACTACCTGCTGAACACCTCCCTGGTGCTCGAGCATCTCTACCGCCCTTCTGCCGACAGCTCTCTGAACTGGAAGTCAACCTTTACCAGCTATAATATCTTTAACGAAACCGCAAACGATCTGGACATCAATCTTTTCGGTTTCAGCAGCGGTCCGGTCTGGCAAAGGGGGCGCTTTTCTCTCCACGGCAACCTCATACTGAACCATATAGAACTGGGCTATGACCGCTATCTTGGCATCTATGGTCTGGGTTGTTCCTTCTCCTACAGACATTCACCCCTACTGACTCTGAACAGCTATTTTTCCCTGCTGGACAAAAATTTTTACCAGGATGGCGGCAAGGATTCCACAAATACCGCTGTCAGTCTTGGACCGGTTTTTGTTTATGGCCGGAACCGGTTGAGTCTCACTGCCCGGTATGAAAAAGAGAGTGCTTACGAGGATCTCAACAATACCTACGAACGATACAGTATAGCAGCCCGTTATGACAGGAAGCTTTTTACGAGATATAATCTCTTTTTTTCCTGCAAAAGACAGGAGTCCGACTATGAAGGACTTGCCCCCCTGTTTAACAGAGAAAGGGAGGATGAAACAAATTATTATAATCTGGGCATATCCAGGATTCTCTGGTCCTCCTCCGAAAAGAACGGGCGAAGCCTGATAGGCAGAATAAGCCACACCTACATCGACGCCGAGTCGACTATAGAGCTGTATGAATATGATAAGAACGTCACCACCCTGGCCGTAACCTTTACCTTTTAACGAATTCAAGGTGATTTTTCCGCTGGAAATAAGGAGTCGTACATGACCAGCAATCTTTTGACATACCGTCTTGTAATTATATCCGTCCTTTTTATGGTCTTTGTCTCCAATACTCTCGGTTCACAGCCCGCCAAGGCCGAAGCTGAGGGGAAAGTAGCCTCAGTGGTAGCTCTGAGGGGACTGGCGCAGGCAGTTGATCCTGCAGGTGAAGAGCGCGAGCTGAAGATCAAATCACCGGTTTTTAAACAGGACATCATCAGTACCGGGGAGTACGGCCGGATCCAGCTGCTTTTTACCGACAACACCATCGTCAGTCTGGGCCGGGATGCGGAAATGAAGGTTATCGAGCATCTCTGGCAAGGCAAGGGCAAACCGGCCGCTTTTAAGAACGAGGTGAAAGAAGGCGTTTTCCGGGTCCTGGGCGGCGCTATCAGCAAGGAGTCCCCGGATAATTTTGCCACCGAGACCCCCTATGGAACCATAGGCATTCGCGGCTCCATGTATGCCGGCAAAGTTGACGGGGAAAGACTGCGAGTGGTTTTTCAGGGAGGAAAGGGCATCTATGTCAAGAACGCCGCTGGAATGGTGGAGATAACAGTGCCGGGATATGGTACCCGAGTTGACGACCCCGGAGATCCGCCGGCTGAGCCTGAACTTTTCACCAGGGAAGATCTGGAAGATCTCAAGGATCCGCCGTCTGGAGATCGGTCAGAGGAGCAGGAAGGGGAGCAGGCCGGGATGGGAGAATCCGGCAGAGAAGGACGTGATGCTAAGGATGATTCCAGAGAAGATCACAGCCAGGATCAGAGCGGGGAAGCCAATCTGGAAGAACAACCGGGTGAGCTGCCTGAAAGTGGGGACCTCTTTAGACAGCAGCAATCCGCTGATGAAGCCGAGATCGACAGTGACGGGTCTTTCCTGCCATTTTCAGAGGATGAAGAACCTGGACAGAATAATGAGCAGCTGGAAGACTTTGCTGGCCGGGAAGGGGCGCCTTCACCTGGAGCCGGTTCACCGGAATACGACGCCGGAGAGAATGCGGTAAGCTACAATTCCGAGATTCAGCAGGACCAGCTGTCCCAGGACACCGACGGCGACGGGGTTGTGGACCAGGCCGATACCTTCCCCAGTAATCCGGATGAATCTATTGACAGCGATGGGGACGGGGTCGGAGACAATGGCGATGCCTTCCCCGATAACCCTGATGAAACCGTTGACACTGACGGTGACGGAGCAGGAGATAACAGCGATGTCTTCCCAGCCGACCCGACAGAGGTCTCTGATCTGGACAATGACGGGGTGGGCGACAATGCCGATGCCTTTCCTGATGATCCCGGTGAAAGCATGGACAGCGATGGAGACGGGATAGGCGATAATGCCGACGTATTCCCGGCCGATCCGGAAGAGAGCGTGGACACCGACAATGACGGAGTTGGGGACAACAGTGATGCCTTTCCCAATGATCCTGGTGAATCAGCGGATACCGACGGCGATGGAGTGGGGGACAACACCGACGTCTTCCCAACCGATCCGGGCGAAACTGTGGACAGTGATGGAGACGGGGTGGGAGATAACAGCGACGCTTTCCCCAATGATCCTGATGAATCAGCAGACACCGACGGTGACGGGGTGGGCGACAATGCCGATGTCTTCCCTGAAGATGCCTCCGAGACTGTTGATACGGATGGCGACGGAGTCGGCGACAATAGTGACACTTTTCCCAATAACCCCGACGAGTCGCTGGACAGTGATGGTGACGGAGTCGGCGACAATGCCGATGCTTTCCCCTTTGATCCAAACGAAACAACAGACAGCGACGGTGACGGAGTTGGAGATAACAGCGACCTCTTTCCCAATGACCCTGAGGAAACGGCCGATTCCGACGGCGACGGTGTAGGTGACAACAGTGACGCCTTTCCCCATGATTCCAGTGAAACCACTGATTCTGACGGCGACGGGGTAGGTGACAATGCCGATGCTTTTCCTTCTGATGCAGGAGAGACTGTAGATACGGACGGTGACGGAGTCGGCGACAACAGTGACGCCTTTCCTTTTGATCCAAGCGAAACCACGGATTCCGATGGAGACGGGG
Organism: Desulfobia sp.; assembly: GCA_041641775.1. Lineage (GTDB taxonomy): Bacteria > Desulfobacterota > Desulfobulbia > Desulfobulbales > SURF-16 > JAWLDV01. Next base: position 3,308 of record JBEPXR010000168.1, read on the forward strand.
TGGGGGACAACAGTGATGCTTTTCCCAATGATTCCAGTGAGACCACGGATTCAGACGGCGACGGCGTAGGGGATAACGCTGATTTCTATCCCAGCGACCCCACCAGGCATATGGATCCTGATACCCCGGTACCCCAGGATTTAAGCGGCAGAAGCCTTCGTTTTCTGGAGGGATATACCGGCGGGGAACCCAATCCCGAGTCAGCAGTGCATGCTGTTTCTGACTCGACGACCTATCCCTACAGGACTTACAGCGGTTCGACCACTTCAACCACCACTGTTTCGTTCAATGATGGCCTTTTGGCCGGCCAGACGTTTGATGCCGCGGTCACGGCCGACAATCTCGAAGAATTCAAGGTCTGGAAATATCCCAGACAGGAGTTCACTCTCAACAATGAACTTGTATCCTTTTACGGTTTTGATTTTGCCGGGGTACCCTCAACCACATATCCCATCAACGGCATCGACGGCTACTTTGGAGAATACCTGGCAGTCCGAGGGTCTACCGGTGGAGAGATATCGAAAGGGACAGTAGATCTGGAAGTCAACTGGTACAGCGGTAAAATGGTGGGTTTCACCAGTGAATCCCCTGGTGGTCCCGATGCTCCCAGGCTTTATTTCTGGGGGGACATAACCGCTGCAACCGGTGAAATTGCCGGATCGACCCTGCAATGGCAGAGTGATCCCGGTGGAGAAACGGCAGCCGCAACAGGCAGCGTGTCTTTTAAGCAATTATACGGCAGCGTCTATCAGGGCCTGGGGCTGGTTTTCGAAGGAGTCGAGTATCTGGCCGGCGATGATCCGTCCCTTACCCCCTTGGCGGATATCCGTCTTTCCTCGGCGTCATTCCGGGATCCCGTCCAGGACCCGGAAGATGAAATCTCACCTGCCGGCAGCCTTGTCTGGCAGGGTTTTGCCTCGGGAATGGGGGAGGGCCTCAATCCGGATGACCGGGTTTTTTATCAAAACCTGCGTGCTGCTGATGTAAGCTTGAATCTCGATATGGATACCGGGACTGTAACTGGTGCTCTCGGATCTCCGGGCTCACTTTCAAGCCATTCTCAAAACGGCATCGACTACAGGGCCCAAAATCTGGAGTTGGGAGAGAGTTCCGCCCTGGTCCTGGAGGACCGTTTCATTTCCACCCTCTCCTGCCCGACCGGCAACTGCTTTGGTGATTCAGCCAATACCTGGGGGCTGGATACATACGCCAACTTTCTGGTTACCGCTGATCTGGATGAGCAGTTCTCCCCAAACCTTTCCTGGGGATACTGGCAGACTGCCTACACTGATCCCAACAGCGGATATCAGTACCTGCTCCCTCTTACCTCTTCGGTGTGGATAGCCGGGGAGCTAATTCCTTCCACTACGATTGATTCCATGATCGCTTCCCCTGACCTTGCCGGATCTTTCCTCGGCAGTTCCAGGGGATTTCAGACAAACCTGAGCACAGGAGAAACGTTCACACTGGGTAATGGCAACGCTGATTTCACGATCTATTTCGATCGGCAGACCGTAAAGGGTGATATCGATTTTCCTGATACAGCTGTTTCCCTCAAGTTTATAGCTCATCCTGATTATGGAGGTTATCTCGCCCCTTTCAATGGAGACGGCTTCAGCCTTAAACCCGATCTGGCTGTCAGCGGCAATCCGGTCGCCGCCCCTGACCGGCAGTTAAATGCCGCCTTTTTCGGAACCCAGGAAGTCGAAGCTGTAGGGGGAAATTTCCTGATTCGTACTGACAATAACTTCGACAGCGTTTACGAAGAGGTCTATCACGGAATTTTCGGAGCCGATCTTGACGGGGGCACGACCTACCAGGCCGTCAATCTGGAAGGCCTCAGCGGCGGCCACCTGGCCGTGCTCACTGATAACGACGATTTGGCTGCCACAAACGACAGGTTCTGGACAGGCACTCCCTCCCTGGACTCCCTGGAAGGCCTTTTTTTAGGTAATTCCCCTGCGGTGGACCAGCTGGGCAATTCCAAGGACTTCGCGCTGCTTTTTCCTGCAACTGCTGCTGATTCTGGTGCTGCCTACTCCGTTACCCAGGTTCCCTTTGACCGGGAAGTGGCCTTTACCCAGGCAGACGATTCCACCCCTGCCGGGGTTGAGGGGCCCCATCTGCTCCATGGCACCTTTACCTATTCGGAACTGGGTGAATTCGGATATTACCTGGCCCCGGCTACCGGTCTCCAGGGAGGCGTGTTTTCCTTCGCAGAACTGGTATACAGCGGGCTTCCTTCTCCTGATGCCAACCGGCCGACTGACGGGATCCGGGGGTATGCCGGCGACTTCCTGAGAGAACTGGACTCAACCGGCTATACGGTGCAATCGGAGACAGGTGAACTCACGGCTGCGGTCAACTGGCATAACGGCAAGATCATAGGAGGCACTCTCACCAATCCTCCTCTGCCGGGTGAGGCAGGTGAGGGGATAATTTTCTTCGGCGACATCTCACCTACGGGTAGCGCCGTCGGTCCTGGATATGCCG
>JBEPXR010000169.1:0-5770 GCA_041641775.1 Desulfobia sp.
GACGGTCCGCATCCACCGGCCCAGGCCCTGGCAGCTTATGCTGCGTTCAGCGAGGAATACAGGAGCTATCAGATGGCCATCGAACTCTGGAATAGGTATGAGAAGCACTACGGTTCCTCCCTGGAAACCATGGTGACCAGGGCCCGGATTTCAGATCTCCTCGGCAAGGAGGAGCAGGCGGAAGAAATATATCGGAGGGTAAAATTGTCCGGCTACAACATTCCTTCCGATCTGGCAGAATATATCAATCATCGACTAGGGGATTGAGTCTGAAACCTGGAACTATGAGAACTTTGAGGTAGCAAGATAATGAATAAAGGAACGTACCACATGAAATGGATGATTCAGTCCTGCCTTCCCACTGTGTCCCGAAGGTACGGTCAAAAGAGTTATTTATTCCAGCTTCAGGCCCTGATAGCTGTCCTTCTCTTCCTGACTGCCTGTGCATCAAAGCAGCCTTCTTCATTTGAAGAGCACGAGGCCGCTGCCGATCGTTTCATGGCGGAACAACAGGAACAAAAGAAAAGCCGGGGAGAGGAAGCTCCGGAAGGCGAGTTCGGCAAAAAAACAGTGAAGTTGCCGGAGCGCTTTCAGAAGCCTACCATCTCCATCGAAGGCACTCCCGATGCCGAAGTGGAAGATGTCGTCATCCCGGTAGAGGTTGATATCAGATCCAGCCAACCGGTCACCCTCAGAAAAATTATGAAGAGGCTGGCCAGGCTGAAGGGCATGAATGTGAGCTGGGCCAACGATGTTGATCAGGGGGTTATGGTGGATGTCGATATCCGGGCGGATGATGATTTCTTTCAGTCCATCGAAAATCTGCTCAGGCAGCTCGACTACTTCCATGAGGTCAGGGGGAATTCCATCCTGGTCAAACATAAGGATACCAAGATCTTTCATATAGCCATGCCTTTCGTCAAGGATGAATATTCCTCGGGGGCCGGCGGAGATGTACTGGGGGGATCGGGAGGCGCCAATCACGAGCTGACCGGAACAATTCAGGTCAGAAGTGAACAGGAAGGCGAAGACAGCTTTGATATATGGGCTAATATCCGCAGCAACCTGGACCGTATTCTGGAGATCTGGACCCAGAAAGTCGAAACCACCGATTCCGCAGAAAATCAGGAAGGAGGGCAGGGAGAAGGGGGGCCGGTTGTGACCAACCGGCAGCCGGGCAAAGGGTACTATACCATTGATAAGCCCATTGGTCTTATAACGGTCACCGCGCCCAAGTCGTTGCTCAGGAAAATTGAAAACTACATCAATAATCTCAAAGGGCAGATATATCGTCAGGTATCTATTGAAGCCAAGATAGTTGAAGTCACCCTTTCCGCTGATAATACGACAGGAATAAACTGGGAAGACCTGCTCCAGAATCCAAACAGTCCCTTCAGTTTCCACATGGATTTCCAGAAACTGAATCCGTTGTATCACACCCAGGGCATACAGAACAGGTTTCTCACTCTGGAGACCAAGAACTTCGGCCTGGTTCTCGACGCCATGGAACAGCAGGGACACGTTGAGGTTCTGGCAAATCCGAAAATCAGTGTCATGAACGGACAGCCTGCCCTCATTTCCATTGGTGAGAATAAAACTTTTATCGAAAAAGTGGAAGCCACCCAGGAAGAGGGTGTGGTTACCTTCACGGTGAGCACCAACAGCGTAATGTCCGGTCTGGGCATGGGGGTTGTTGCCACTATCCTAGATAACAATGAGGTGGTTCTCAAGATGACCCCGGTAACTTCTCAAGTCGAGGAACCGATCGAATACCGGCAGTTCGGTCAGGCTGGCAGTGAGGTGGGGCTCCCAAGAGTGGCGATCAGGGAAATGACCAGCATTGTCAAGGTCAAAAGTGGTGAAATGCTGATTGTGGGCGGCCTGATCGACAACCGCAACGATTACAGCAATACCAAGGTAAGCGGACTCGGGAGTATTCCCGGACTGGGCAAGCTCTTCCGTGAAAATGGGACCAATAAGCAGCGCAGAGAGCTGGTCATTCTACTCAGACCAGAGGTGATGTGATTGGCAGGAGACAGGAATTACGAATTACGAATCACAAGAGACTTGATTCGTAATTCGTAATTTTTTTCGATTCTTTTAATTCTGTTCTTCTTTCTTCTTCTGCTGTTGTCGCTGTTGATACAGGGCCATGAAGTTAACCGGTTCCATCAGGAAGGGCATGAAGCCACCGTCTACCGAGACCTGACTCATGATTTGTCTGGTAAAGGGAAACATCAGGGTCGGGCAGTCAACTGAAAGCGCCATGTTGACGTTTTCTTCCGGAATGTTTTTCAGGAGGAACACCCCGGCATGTTCGACTTCAATTATGAACATGGTGTTTCCTTCTTTTCCATTTTTTACCGTGCCCGTGACCGAGATGGTTACTTCCCAGTTATCGCTCTCTAAAGCTCGGTGCTTTACCTCAAGATTGATTTCCACATGTGGTTCCTGTTTTTCCATGAAAACCTGGGGGGCATTAGGATTTTCGAAGGACAGATCTTTGAGGTAGAGTTTTTGTAACCTGAATACCGGGTTGTCCTGTTGATTTTGTCCTTCCTGATTATTATTCTGGTTTTCTTCTGCCATGTTTCTTTCCTTTGTTGATCTTTTACAGAGATTCCTTCTATAACATATCGATGATCCTTACTCTTTTATCTCTCTGCAGGATAATCGTCAAGCCTTTTCCTCAATCAGTCTTCAACAATCACTGCACTATCTGTTTCAGAAACATCCCGGTATAGGAATTTGTTGTTTTTGCCACCTCTTCAGGGCTGCCGGCCGCTACTATACGCCCTCCTTCGTCCCCCCCTTCAGGCCCTAGATCAATAATGTAGTCTGCAGTTTTGATGACATCAAAATTATGCTCGATAATTACGATACTATTACCTTTTTCAACCAAATCAGTGAGGGAGGCCAGTAATTTTTTAATATCTGCCGGGTGGAGGCCGGTTGTTGGTTCATCGAGTATGTAAAGGGTTCGGCCCGTACTTCTCTTGCGGAGTTCCCTGGCCAGCTTAATCCTCTGGGCTTCTCCTCCTGAGAGGGTGACTGAAGATTGCCCCAGGGAAATATAGGAAAGACCAACATCCATCAGGGTCTGCAGCCTGGGGGCGATTGTGGTCACATTACGGAAAAAATCGAGCGCTTCCTCCACGTTCATTTCCAGGATGTCGGCAATGTTCTTGCCCCGGTAGGTAATCTCGAGGGTTTCTTGATTATATCGCTTGCCGCTGCAGGTTTCACAGGTCACATAAAGGTCCGGGAGAAAGTGCATGGCTATTTTAATCATCCCTTCTCCTTCGCAGGCCTCACAGCGTCCCCCCTTCAGATTAAAGCTGAAACGCCCCGGTTTATAGCCCCTGGCCCTGGCTTCCGGAAGACGGGCAATCAGTTCCCGGATTGGAGTGAAAATCCCGGTGTAGGTGGCGGGATTGGATCTGGGCGTCCGTCCTATGGGACCCTGATCAATATTGATAACCTTGTCTATCTGTTCCAGTCCCTCCAGGCCTCGGCAGCCAAAGGTCTGCGATCTGCTTCGTTTTAAGCCTCGACTTACTCCTTTATAGAGGCATTCCATGACCAGAGAGCTTTTTCCGGAACCGGACACCCCGGTAACACAGACCATCAGGCCCAAGGGAAAAATGGCATCTATATTTTTAAGATTATTGGCAAAAGCCTCTTTGACGGTTATGGACCTGTTCTTGTCGGGCAGCCTCCTTTTCTGCGGGATTTCAATTTTCAGGCGACCTGAAAGAAAGCCTCCGGTAATCGATTCCTGGTCCTCAAGAATTCCGGGAACCGGGCCGTTGTATACGACCATGCCGCCATGAATTCCCGCTCCCGGGCCGATGTCAAGAATATGGTCGGCGGCCAGAATAGTGTCATCGTCATGTTCGACAACGATGACCGTATTTCCCAGATCTCGCAGGTTGGTGAGGGTCTTGATCAGTCGTTTTTTATCCCTCTGATGCAGGCCTATGCTCGGTTCATCAAGTATGTATATGACTCCGACCAGTCTGGAGCCGATCTGGGAGGCCAGTCTTATCCGCTGGGCCTCTCCTCCCGAAAGAGTTGCCGCCTTGCGGTCCAGGGAGAGGTAGCCCAGACCTACGTCGATCAGGAAACTCAGCCGTTGGTCTATTTCTTTTAAAATCGGGGCGGCTATCATTTCCTCCCTAGGTCCGAGTCTGAGAGCTGACAGTTTATCTCTGAGGTGCATGACGCTCAGACCGGTAAGGTCGGCAATGGAATCTTCTCCAACTTTGACAGCCAGGCTTTCTTTTTGCAGACGGCTGCCCCCACAGGAGGGGCAGGGCCGTTCCGTCATGTAAGAGATAAGTTCGTGACGAATGGTCGTGGAGGAAGTTTCATGAAACCTTCTGTCTAGGCGGGCGAGCAGTCCGTCAAAAGGTTTTCTGGAGGTCCTGGTCCTCCCCCGCCTTTTATATTGAAAATGGAGGGGTTGACGTCCCGTCCCATTAAAAATGATATCTTTAACCTGGTCACTCAGCTCGGTAAATGGGGTGTCCAGGCTGAAATCGAACTCTCCAGCAAGAGCTTCCAGAAGGCGGGCTCGGTAAGAGTCTGAAGAGAAGTTCTTCCAGGGAGCGATGGCTCCCTCTTTTAGTGAAAGATCGGGATCAGGGACGAGAAGTTCCGGATCGAAGAAGGCATCGCTGCCCAGACCTCCGCAGGCCGGGCAGGCGCCTTTGGGGCTATTGAAGGAAAAGAGCTGGGGGCTGAGGTCCATCATGCTGACCCCGCATTGCTGGCACGAGGCCCTCTCACTGAAGAGTTTGTCTTCATCGGTGTCGGGAAAGTTGACCAGCAGAAGTCCATCGGAGAGGTCAACTGCGGCGGCAATGGACTGGGAAAGGCGCTGTCTGGCCGAGTCTTTGATCACCAGGCGGTCAACCACCACCTCTATGGTATGTGCTTTGGTTTTGGCCAGCTTTATTTCCTGGTCCAGATTGACAATTTCGTTGTCAACTCTGGCCCTGACAAAGCCCATTCCCCGTAACTTGTTGAGGATTTCCAGATGCTCTCCTTTTCGACGATCAACAACAGGTGCCATCAGAATACACCGGGTCCCCTCTTCATAATTTAATAGATTCTTGACCATATCTTCTATGGATTGGGGACTGATTTCCCGGCCGCATTCCGGGCAGTGTTGATGTCCGGTCCTGGCAAAGAGAAGCCGGAGATAGTCATAGATTTCGGTTATGGTCCCCACCGTTGAGCGCGGATTGCTGCTCGTTGTTCTCTGCTCAATGGAGACTGCTGGGGACAGTCCGTCCAGCAGGTCAACTTTTGGTTTTTCCATCTGACCCAGAAACTGGCGGGCGTAGGTCGACAGAGATTCGACATAACGCCGCTGGCCTTCGGCGTAGATGGTATCAAAGGCAAGGCTTGACTTCCCTGAACCGCTCAGGCCGGTAAATACCACCAGAGAGTTGCGTGGAATATCCACATCTATATTGGCCAGGTTGTGCATACGGGCACCCCGGATTCTGATCAGTTGCGGTTCCATTTGTCTCTTGATTAATTGTTGGTTTTGTTCGTTGCTGGTTGCAGGTGGAAAAAGGGTAATACAGGCCGCCGGAATGGCCTTTTTCCTATTGTATTATATTCCGGTTACTGATCCAATTTCACTGCTCACTGCTCACTGCTCACTGCTCACTGCTCACTGCTCACTGCTCACTGCTCACTGCTCACTGCTCACTGCTCACTGCTCACTGCTCACTGTCTTTTACCAACCTGGCTGCAA
>JBEPXR010000170.1:0-1855 GCA_041641775.1 Desulfobia sp.
GCTATTACTACCTCTCCCTGGCCCGGGACCTCGTTGAAAACCGCTATGAACCGGTCAACGAACGACGGTGGGTTCCTCAGTCTCCCAAACGGCCTTCACCGCCTCCTCTTCTTTCCGCCCTCACCGCAGGTATCCATAAGATAACGGGCTTTTCCCTGGAATGGATTGCGGTTCTCCTCCCCCCTCTTCTGGGTTCGCTTCTGATCATCCCCCTCTATCTCATGGGCCGGCATTTCGGCGGCACCATGGCGGGTATTGCCGCCGCCCTCCTGGGCTCCCTGGCTCCCTATTACTTCAGCCGTTCCAGCCTGGGCTGGTATGACACGGATCTCCTGAACGTCACCTTCACCTTGATGGCTGCCTATTTTTTTCTGCGCTTTGCCATGGAAAAGAGGAGAAGCCGTTATCTTTTTCTCGGCGGAGGTCTCGTCACCTGGCTTCTTTTCCTCTGGTGGTGGGATACCACCCCGGCAGTGGTGACCACTATTTCCCTGGCGCCTCTTCTTATCGCGCTCATCTTTTTTTACCGCCCACCTGCCAGAGAAGGGCTCTTCTTTTTAACTACCCTGGCAGCTCTCGGCGTCGTTCTGCTTTTCTGGAAGGGTACTGACTATCCCTCCCATATTTTAAAGGTACTGATCCACACGTTTGAATACATCTCAGAGAAAGAGTCAGGGCTATTTCCCAAGATATCGATGTCTATCGATGAACAGGAATTTGTTCCCTTCAGCAAAGTGGTGCAATACACCACCAATAACACCCTCCTCTTCCTTCTGGCTCTACCCGGCCTCTTTCTCCTTTTTCTGCGCCGGCCAAAAAGCGGCCTTTTTCTGGTTGTTCCCCTGCTCCTTGCCCTTCTTTCCGTGTTCTATGCCAAGCGCTTTCTCATCTTTCTCACCCCTATAACGGCTCTGGGCCTGGGATTTCTGCTCTGGGAGATACGGCGTTTGTGCCTGAGCAGGTCATGGAGGAAGCCGGCAGCGGCAGTTCCCCTTCTGCTGATTCTCTTTCTGATCCCTCCCCTGGCCAGGGCCCTGCCTGATAGCCACTGGCCCAAACTGCATCCCCTGGTGATTTCCGGTATGGATAAGGCTGGCCGGGAAACCCCTGAAAATGCGGTAATCTGGTCCTGGTGGGATATGGGATATCCCTTGCAGTACTGGGCTGACCGGGCTACCATCTCCGATGGCGGCATCTTCGACACGCTGGCGGTCTATAACGCCGTTCCCCTGGCCACGGAAGACTTCCGGCTCTCGGCCAATTTCATCTGTTTTTATGCAGAACACGGCAGAGGTGGAGTCAGACTCTTTACTAAAGCGGTGAGAGGCGGCAGAGGTGAGGGCTTTTCTTTTTTAAAGAAGGTCCTGGCCGCCGGGCCTGAGAAAGCGAAAGATCTGCTGGCTGAAGAGAACCTCAAACCCCGGGGCAGACGAAGATCGGTGGAAGACTGGCTGGCCTTCCTGTTTCCCGCTGATATACGACCGGTTTACCTCTTCCTCGATTCCCGCCTTATTTCCACCAATTACTGGTGGTACTGGCTGGGCACCTGGGATATTGCCGAACAAAAAGGGACGCGGGGCTATTACCAGGCCTTTACCCATGTAGATATTACCAACAAAAGGGCAATCAACAGCACAGGTCTGAACGTCAACCTGGTCGACGGTATCGCTGACATCGACGGTGAGGCAGTGCCGGTCAAGGATGTGGTGCTCCGGGGGGATGGAGACAAGTACAAACAGCACACCTTTAACGACAACGGCGTCAATTTCGAAGTCTTCCTGCCGGTCAACTATGCGGTCCTGGCCAGTCCGGATGTGGCCGAATCGGTCTTCAACAAACTCTACCTGCGCCATAT
>JBEPXR010000170.1:1865-5750 GCA_041641775.1 Desulfobia sp.
TTTCCGTCCGGTTTCCCTCCTGTCCCCTGCTTACCAGCTCTGGGAAGTCACTGGTGACAAATACGCCGGTAAGAGGTAGGCATTCTCTTCTGAACAAATTCCCGGCAGCTCCTGTCAGTTCACTATAAAAATTTGAATTGCGCCTTTTATTACAGTATGATGCGGGGCCATAAACTCTACGAGGACGGGACACCATGCATTCGAGTTCGCTGGCGAACATGAGATACTTCCGGGAACGTTACCTGGACAACCTGACCGACAGCCCTCTGACCATTTACGACCTGGGAAGCTGTGATATAAACGGCAGTTATCAGCCGATCTTCAGCGAGCCTGGCTGGAGCTACCGCGGTATCGACATGGCACCGGGTAAAAACGTGGACATCGTCCTCAGGAACCCTTATCGCTGGCGGGAAGTGAAATCCGGCTCCGCCGATGTCATGGTCAGCGGACAGGCCTTCGAACACATGGAGTACTTCTGGATCGCCATGCTCGAGGTTTACCGCGTTTTAAAGCCCGGGGGATTCTGTTGCCTGATTGCCCCGTCCGGGGGTCCGGAGCACAGGTACCCGGTGGATTGCTACCGTTTCTTCCCGGATGCCTTCAAGGCACTGGCTTCCTTCGCCTCCCTGGAGGAGCTGGAAACCTTTTGCACGGAGAACACCGAACAGTACACCGATGGCAGCAGGATGTGGAAGGATACGGTCTTCATAGGCCGGAAGCCGCAATGCCGAACAGCCGGCAGAACTCTTACCGGGCTCAAGCACCGGATATTGATGAGACTGACGGGAGTATGATGCGGAAAGCAAGGCCGGAGGCGATAACCCGGAATCTAATCGACCATCCATTTCCCCAGGAGAACTGAGCAAGATGTTTCGTTTCTGGGAGAGCGTAATTCTGCCTGTTTTCAAGGCTGTCCAGCCGGGCACTATCGTGGAGATCGGGGCCAGCTTCGGCCAGAACACCACGAAGATACTGGCCTACTGCCGGGAAAATGAGGCGCATCTTCACAGCATAGATCCTTCGCCCCGTTTTTCTCCGGAGGAACTGAGCCGGGAATACGGGGACATTTTTATATTTCATGACCGGCTGAGCCTTGAGGCCCTGGAAGGCATTGACAACATGGATGCGGTTCTCATTGACGGCGACCATAACTGGTATACCGTCTACAATGAACTCAAAACAATCGAGAACCAGAGCAGGAAAAACGATAACGAGCTGCCGGTCGTCTTTTTCCATGACATAGGCTGGCCTTATGGCAGAAGAGATCTCTATTACGACCCGGGACATATCCCCGAGGAGCACCGCAAGCCTTACCGGCAAAAGGGACTGCACCCCGACTCTCCGGATCTCCTGGAACAAGGCGGCCTGAGTCCCCACCTCTGTAACGCGGTTTCGGAAGGCGGTGCCGGAAACGGGGTTCTCACCGCTGTCGAAGATTTCATGGAGGAATCCGGGCAGGCCCTGGAACTGATTCAACTTCCTGTTCTCTTTGGTTTCGGCCTCCTCTATCCCGCAAAACTTTCCGCCGCCAACCGTGATTTTGCTGAAATTGTCAAACGGCTCAGCCTTTCCGAAGAGATTGCCGCCCTCATGGAGGTGGCGGAACGGGCGAGAATAGACACCATACTCAACAGAAACAAAATGGCTGAGCGTGCCGCCGAACTTCAGCGGGAAGTCGAAGCCTGCAGAGCAGGGCAGGCTGAACTTGAGGAACAGCTGAACCACAAGGACAGAACTATCAAAGAGCTTTGCAGTGAACGTGAACGGCTCAAGAAAAAAAACAGTGAGCTGAACGATCTCCTGGAAAATCATTATGTCCTGGTCGACCGCCTTGCCACCAATATTTACGCCTTATTTGAGTCCAGACGCTGGAAAATGGGCGATGCTGCCGGCAGGATCATGCGGACTGCCCTGGGCGGAAACCGGGAATTCAGCGCTCCTGCTGAAATTCTTGAACTCCTGGGACGGCTTTCCCGATCATCGGAAGAACCTGAAAACAGGGGGAGATGAGCTTTGAAACCGTTTTTCCAGGTAACCTCTATTCCTTATCTTAATTAAGTAACCATGTGGAGTATAAAAAAACCGGCAATATCGGTCATTGTCGTTTTCTACAACATGACCAGGGAGGCCGCACGAACTCTTTATTCTCTCTCCACCCTCTACCAGCAGGAAATCGGGGAAGAACTCTATGAAGTGATCGCGGTTGACAGCGGTTCCAGGGAGGCCCTCGATCCCGCCTGGGTTTCGTCTTTCGGGAAAAACTTCAGATATATCTACTATGAATCCCCCACCCCTTCACCGTCCGGGGCGATTAATCACGCTGTCCAGAAGGCCAGGGGTTCGGCGGTAATGTGTTGCATAGACGGTGCCAGGATTCTGTCTCCGGGCATACTCAGGTTGAGCCTGCAGGCCCTCAAACTCCACGACCACCCCTTTATCTATACCATAGGCATGCATATAGGCAGCAAGGTCCAGAATGAGCTGATTGAAGAAGGCTATAATCAGGAAGATGAGGACAAGCTGCTTGACGGTCTGGATTGGTGGAGCAACGGCTATCTGCTCTTTACGGCCTCCTCCCTGGCCAGTTCGAGCAGGAACGGTTTTTTTTCCGAGATTGCCGAATCAAACTGTTTTACCATGCGTAAAGACGATTTCCAGAAACTGGGAGGCTACGACGAAAATTTCGCCTCTCCCGGCGGTGGACTGGTTAATCTTGATTTTTTCAACAGGGTGCACCAGGACAAAATGTTCTTCCCTGTCCTTCTCCTGGGGGAAGCCACCTTTCATCAGTTCCACGGCGGAGTGGCCACCAACGTTTCCAGGAAAACGCATCCCTGGCCGGCCATGGCGGCCGAGTATAAAGAGATCAGGGGCCAGGACTACGAATGTCTCTTCAGGCCGCCGCATTATTTCGGCCGGATCGATCACACCTATCACAAAAACCTGCTGCAACCACCTGGCTCCTGAAGCCGGGTGGTTTGATATTGCATTAATGACTGATCCTGATACTCTGTCTCCTGACTTGGATCCCGATTTAAATCTAAGTTCAGAGTGACTGAATTCGATATTAAAAATAACTTGCCCATCTTTGCTGTAAGGTGTCAATCTTAAAAAGAGTATTAGCTAAGACAAGAATGAACTGACGTCATTACAGAAAAAAATATGAACCGGAGCCCAGCCCTTTGGGCGATAAGAGCGGCCTGGCACCCGGAAATTTCTTTATATCGCCCGCAGGGGCGGTCTCCTATGGCAAGATGGTATCTACTGAATCTCCAGGGTCAGGAACTCTGAAGTTCAGTTTTCTTTTAAATTTGATAGAAGAGAGAATAGATAAGAAAATAATGAGCGATAACCCGCGCAAATTCTGCCTCATCCACTGCCATCTCTTCAAAAACGGCGGAACAACCCTTGACTGGGCGTTTAAACGCCATTTCGGCAAAGCCTTTCTCGATCATCGCGATGATGAAAAGATGAGAAAAGGGGCGGACTACCTGGCCTCCTTCATCCAGGAAAATCCCTACCTCAAGGTAATTTCCAGCCACCATGTCCGCCTTCCACTGCCGGAGTTACCCGACCTGGACATTCTGCCTCTCTTCATGATCCGTCATCCACTGGACCGGGTGGAATCCGTCTATAAGTTCGAGCGCAAGCAGAGGGCGGATACTCCGGGAGCCAGGATGGCCAAAGAACTGGACCTGGCAGATTATATTCTCTGGCGTATGAAACCCGATATTGGAGGAACCTTACGGGATTTCCAGTGCCGTTTCTGCTCAGGCCAGATAACCAGAAATAATGTAAAAATGACGGATAAGGATGGCGGTCTCGCTGTAACGGCTCTGCAGAACACCCCTTTTACCGGGGTAGTGGACCGTTTTGACGAAAGTA
>JBEPXR010000171.1:0-5739 GCA_041641775.1 Desulfobia sp.
ATAGAAAGCAGTTTCTGGAAGGTCATCGTGCTTTCCTTCAAGAATTTCGCGGAAGCCCTTTACTGTATCTTCCACTTTGACATACTTACCGGGCATACCGGTAAAGGTTTCTGCAACCGTGAAAGGCTGGGAAAGGAATCTCTGAATCTTACGGGCTCGGCCGACAACGAGCTGGTCTTCCTCGGATAGCTCGTCCATCCCGAGAATAGCGATAATGTCCTGTAGATCCTTGTATTTCTGCAGGGTTTGCTGAACCTCACGGGAGACATTATAGTGTTCTTCACCCAGAACATTCGGGTCAAGAATCCTGGAAGTGGAGTCGAGAGGGTCAACTGCAGGGTAGATACCAAGCTCGGCAATCTGCCGCGACAAAACCACTGTACCGTCAAGATGGGCAAATGTAGTGGCAGGAGCAGGGTCAGTAAGGTCGTCAGCAGGAACGTAGACACACTGTACTGCTGTGATCGATCCCTTATTGGTCGAGGTAATACGCTCCTGCAGCTCACCCAGGTCAGTGGCGAGAGTGGGTTGATAACCAACGGCTGAGGGAATACGCCCGAGGAGGGCGGATACTTCCTGTCCAGCCTGGGTAAAACGGAAAATATTGTCAACGAAGAAAAGCACGTCCTGACCTTCTTCATCCCGGAAATATTCAGCGGCAGTCAGACCGGTGAGGGCGACACGGGAACGAGCCCCGGGAGGCTCCGTCATCTGGCCGTAAACCAGTGCAGCCTTGGGCAGAACTCCGGACTCTTTCATCTCGTGATACAGGTCGTTCCCTTCTCGGGTCCGTTCCCCAACCCCGCAGAATACTGAGATTCCGCCGTGATGCATGGCAATGTTGTTTACCATCTCCATCATGATAACCGTTTTACCACAGCCGGCACCGCCGAACAGTCCCATTTTCCCACCACGGGGGAAGGGAACAAGCAGATCAATTACCTTAATACCAGTTTCAAGTACATGAACCTCAGTGTCCTGATCTGTAAATGCTGGTGCGGGCTTATGGATCGCGGAGGTGACTTTGGAGTCGATTGCCCCCATACCGTCAACAGGTCGTCCCACGACATTCATGATTCTTCCCAGAGCGGCTTCACCGACCGGTATCGAGATAGGTTCACCTGAGTCTCGGGCTTCCATTCCGCGAACCAGACCATCGGTGGCGTCCATGGCGATGCAACGACAGACGCCATCTCCAAGATGCTGAGCGACCTCTATAACCAGGTTGTCCTCTTGATCGCTCAATCCGGGATTGCTTATCATCAGGGCGGTTCTGATCTCAGGCAGTTTATCCGGTTCAAATTCGACATCGACTACGGGTCCTACGACCCGGGTAATTTTCCCCTTGTTCTGTTCACTCATTGCCTCAACTCCTCCTGGCTCTATATTATAGAATTCGTTGCTCTTTATTTCAGGGCTTCGGCGCCGCCGACAATATCCATGAGCTCGCCGGTTATCGCAGCCTGCCTTGCCTTGTTGTATATGTTGGTCAGGTAGTCTATCATATCCTTGCAGGCGTTGGTTGCATTGTCCATGGCAGTCATCCGCGCGGCATGCTCGCTGGCACCGACCTGGACCATGGCATTATAGACCATGACGTTCAAATAAAGGGGCAACAGCACCTCCATGATCTCTTCCGGGTCGGGCTCAAATATGTAGGCGCCTTTGACCTTACCGGCTTCTGCGCTCTCCTCCTGTTCCGGCTCCTCGGGTTTGATCGGCAGAAGATCGACGTTTACCGCCTCCTGCTTGACCATGCTGACAAACTGACCATAGACCACCTTCACTTCATCGCTTTCTCCCAGAGTGAAGTTCTCTCCGATGTCCTGGGCAATGTTTCTGGCGTTATCCATCTGAAATTTAACGCTCATGATGTCTGGATAACGCTGCCGCACTTTTCCGGTTCTCCGGAAGTATTGAGCTCCCTTTTTACCGATACAGACAAAGGAAACCTTTTTCCCTTCTTTTTCATAGCTCTGCATCAGCTTCTCCGCCATGGATATGATATTGGCGTTGAAGCTCCCGCACAGTCCCCGGTCAGAGGTCACCACTACGATCTCTACATTTTTCACCTCCTCCCTTCTCTCCATGAGAGGGAAACTGCCGGAAGTGGTATTCCCGCCTATACGCTGCAAAGCGGTTTTGAACTTCTCTGCATACGGCTTAAAGGACTCCATCTTTTCCTGTGCACTACGCAGCTTGGCAGACGCCACCATATTCATGGCCCTGGTAATCTGCTGAGTCTTTTTTACACCGTCTATCTTTGTTTTTACGTCTTTGAGACTGGCCATGTTGGTCTCCGTTTAGTTGATTCCTTTTGTGCTCTTAAAGGTTTCGGTAAAGGACTTAATGGCGCTGTGCATTTTCTCCTCAAGAGAGCTGTCTATCTCCATCTTCTCCTTGAGATCGTCCAGGACGTCTGCGGCACTGTTTTCAAGATAATTGTAAAGCTCCTGCTCATATTCGGCCAGAGTGCTCACCGGCAGGGTATCAAGATACCCCTTGGTCCCGGCAAAGAGAATGGAAACCTGCTTTTCCATGGGCAGAGGCTGATATTGTGGCTGTTTGAGGATTTCAACCAGTCTCTCACCACGATTCAACTGGGCCTGGGTTGCGGCGTCAAGATCAGAACCGAAACCGGCAAAGGCGGCGAGTTCACGGTACTGGGCGAGGTCCAGCCTGAGGGTACCGGCCACCTGTTTCATGGCCTTTACCTGGGCGGCACCACCAACCCTGGATACGGAAAGACCGACATTGATGGCCGGTCTGACCCCTGAGAAGAAAAGGTTGGGCTCCAGATAAACCTGGCCGTCGGTAATGGAAATAACGTTTGTGGGAATGAAGGCGGAGACATCACCGGCCTGAGTCTCAATGATGGGCAGAGCCGTAAGGGAGCCGGCTCCGAGGTCGTCACTGACCTTGGAAGCTCTCTCCAGCAGTCTGGAGTGATTGTAGAAGATATCACCCGGATAGGCCTCACGCCCAGGAGGTCTTCGGAGGAGCAGGGAAAGCTCCCGATAGGACACGGCCTGCTTTGAGAGATCATCATAGATGATCAGGGCATGCTGACCGCGGTCCCGGAAATATTCTCCCATGGCGCAGCCGGCAAAGGCCGCGATATACTGCATGGGAGCGGGATCGGAGGCGCAGGCCGCTACTACCGTGGTATATTCCATGGCACCGTGTTTTCGCAGAGCGTCGACAACCAGGGCGACATTGGATTTTTTCTGGCCGATGGCCACATAGATGCAGTGGACGTCTGTTTCTTTCTGGGCAATGATTGCGTCAATGCAGAGTGCGGTTTTACCGATCTGGCGGTCACCAATAATCAGTTCGCGCTGCCCCCTGCCGACTGGAGTCATTCCGTCCACGGCCTTAGAACCGGTATAACAGGGCTCATGAACACTTTTTCTGGCGATAACACCAGGAGCAACCACCTCTATCTTACTGCTCTCCTTGGCGTTTATTGGGCCCTGTCCGTCTATAGGATTACCAACACCGTCAACTACCCTGCCCTCCATTTCCGGTCCGATCGGGACTTCAGCAATTTTGCCGGTCCGCTTGACCATATCTCCTTCCTTGATATGCTCTACACTTCCCAGGACTGCGCAACCGACATTATCTTCTTCCAGGTTGAGGGCCATGCCCAGTGTTCCTCCTGGAAATTCGAGAAGTTCCATGGCCTGACAGTTTTGCACCCCATGAACGCGGGCAATACCATCACCTACGGAGATTATTGTTCCCGTTTCTTTCAGATCTACCTTGGTTTCATAATCCTTGATCTGGCCCTTGATAATCTGGCTTATTTCTTCAGCTTTTATCTGCATCGCCTATTCACTCCCTTTTATGGTATCTTTTAAACCGTCAATCTGGTTTTTTATACTCCCGTCCAATACAAGGTCACCGACCTTGGCGATAATTCCGCCAACGATGGAAGGATCGACTTCGGTCTTTAAAACTACCTTCCTGCCCGTCAGTTTCTCCAGGGTGGCCTTGGTTTTCTCCTGCAAATCGGCATTAAGCTCGGTTGCGGTCGTAACCAGTCCCTGGCTGACCCCTCTCTCCTCATCCACCATGGACTGAAAACTTTCGGCAATTTCCGGAATCAGGGTGGCGCGTCCCCTTTCGACCAGAAGGTCCAGAAATCTGATCATAGTCTGGTCTGCTCCTATTTTTTCAGCCAATTTCTGCATTACCTGCATCCGGACATCCATGGGGTATATCGGATTAGAAAGGGCATCCCTCATCTCCGGCAGTTTTTCATACATCTCAGCTAATGCCTGCAGACCCTCGGCAAACGCATCCAGCGTCCCATCCTCCGAGCCCACCACAAACATGGCCTTGGCGTACCTTCTGGCCAGAATCTCATTTTTCATCTATTTGGACCTCCCTGAAAATTATCTTCTCGGTTGCTGTAAATCGTATTTTCCGGGTAACCTGCATTCAGAAAGGGTTACTTGGCTGCCGAGCTTTCAGCCTTTGCCAGACAATCTTCCACCAGCTTATCCTGGTCGGCGCTTTTGAGATTCTTCCTGATAATCTCCTCCGCCATTACCGCAGCAGCCTCGGCAATTTCGTCCTTCAAGCGTCTTCTCGCCTCGGTGATTTCTGTCTGGACAGCCATTTCGGCCTGACGCTTGATGGCCTCTGCAGCTTCTTCCGCCTCAGCGATTATCCTCTCCCTTGTTTCCTGTCCCTGGGCAGCGGCCTTTTCTACCATCTCCCTCAGCTCGTCATCTACTGAAGATAGTCTGGCTTCATACTCCTTATACTCTCTCTCCGCCTCGGTTCGTTTCCCTTCCAGGTCCTGAAACTCGTCTTTTATCTTACGGGTTCTGCCATGCAGGGCATCCATGACCGGTTTCTTACCGAACTTTACCAGGATAGCCACCAACAGGGCAAAATTAATAACCCGAAGCAGCAGGTCTTTGAGCTTGGCCGGGGACAGCATATCCTGATGCCCACCTTCATGAGCCCCTCCAGTTGCCTCGCTGGACGCCTCGGCCACAGCACTCAACTCCGGCAAGCTGGACCAGCAAAAAGCGATAACGGCAAGACTTACGCCGACCAGCAATAACGAAACTCTTCTTTTTCTGCCAGCACTTTTCATCAGATGGCCCTCCCCAAAATCTTTCCAGCCATTTCCTGAGCAAATGAGTCGATCTGCTCCCTCAATGTTTTTTCTGCAGCCGAAACATCTGCCTGAACCTTCTTCAGATTTTCCGCCTTATGGTCATCAGCTTCCTGGCGGACTTTCTCCAGCATTTCAGCTTCTTCAGCCTGAGCCTGCCGCTTTGCACTCTCAAACTCTTCCTTGGCCCTGCTTCTGGATTCGACAAATTTCCGGTCCAGTTCTTCCTTTCTCATTCGGGCGTTTTCGTAAAATTTCTCAATTTCATCGTTCAACCCTTTAATCTTCGCGTGCCTTTCGCTGAGAATTCTCCGAATGGGTTTGTAGAGAATAATATTTAAAAGGACGATTAGGATGAGGGTGTCAACCACCGTAATGAATAAGCTGATATCAAGAGTGATCATGTGGTTCCTCTTTATGGATTTTGTTATCCTCGGGGGTAAGTAACCAGACTGCAGATTGATCGGCAAAAACGATCAGACAAAATAGTAATTAGTGATAAATGAAAAGCCGGTTTATACCAGAGTATATTACCCGGAAATAAAAATGAATAACGCTTCACTTTAATCGAGGATACCTAATACAATATTTAGCATATGTCAACTTTT
>JBEPXR010000172.1:0-5721 GCA_041641775.1 Desulfobia sp.
AGTGCAGGGTGACTCGATAGCGGCTGTAAGAATGGGTCACGGTTGCGAAGGACTGCAGTCTGCCTGCCTTGATCTCTGTCTCTTCGTAAAGTTCGCGCCGCGCCGCCCGGGCAGGAGATTCGCCGTCTTTAAGCCTGCCGCCGGGAAATTCCCAGAGACCTCCCCAGACATCGTCATTATGGCGCTGCTGGATAAGGTACTTGTCACCGTGACGAATAATGATGCAGGACATAACGATGGCGGTCGTATTCTTTTTTGGGGGCAGGACCGGTCGCATTGTGACTGTTCCTGCCTGGAGCGCCCGGCAGTATTTTTGTATCGGACATTCCCTGCAGAGAGGGGTTCGAGGCCGGCACAACAGGGCTCCCATCTCCATCAGTGCCTGATTGAATTCCCTGGGCTCGGTTTCGGCAAGAAGGTGATTCAGCCTCTTTTCCAATTGATCACGCACGGCCTTTTCCCTGACAGGCCGGTCAATATCTTCAAGTCTGGCAAATACGCGCTCTACATTTGCATCTATCAGGGGATAGGGTCTGTTAAAGGCGATGGACATGATGGCTGCAGCAGTGTACGGTCCGATCCCTGGCAGGTCAAGCAGTGATCGGTAGTCGTCGGGGATACGGCCACCATGTTCGGCCAATAGAACTCCTGCGGTTTTGAGGATATTCCTGGCCCGGGAGTAGTATCCCAAACCTTCCCAGGCCTTGAGCACCTCCTGTTCCGGAGCGGCGGCCAGGGAAGAGACATCGGGAAAACGCGTCAACCAACGGTTGAAATATTCCACTCCTCTTTCCATCTGGGTTTGCTGAAGCATGATCTCGGAGATCCATATCTGATAGGCTTCATAGGACCGGCGCCAGGGGAGGTCCCGTCGGTTTTCAGTGAACCAGGACAGCAGTGAGGTTTTAAATGACTTATCCCCTTCCTTGATCCCCATCACGTTTCTTGCAGTTTTTTCCTCAGTCGAAGGCGGCTGATTCCGTTATAGATAACCGGGATGACCAGCAGGGTGAGAATCAGGGTGGTCGTCATCCCCCCGACCATGGGGGCGGCGATGCGCTGCATCACCTGTGAGCCCGTACCGTGGCCGTACATGATGGGCAGAAGGCCGAGGATGATGGAGAGCACGGTCATCGTGATGGGCCGAATTCTCAGCAGAGCCCCGTTTTCAACGGCCTTATTGACATCATCCCTGTTTTGCAGCTTACCGGTTCTTTCCCACTGGGCCATGGTCTGCTCCAGATAAACCAGCATTACCACTCCGGTCTCCACCGCTACCCCGGCCAAGGCAATGAAACCCGCTCCGATGGCCACAGAGAGGTCGTAATTCAGGAGATAAATCAGCCAGAAACCACCTACCATGGAGAAGGGCACGGTTCCCAGGACCACAGCTACACCCGTGATGTTGCGGAAATTCAGGTAGAGCAACAGGGTAACAATAAGCAGGGTTACAGGAATAACTCTGGAAAGCTTGGCCTTGGCCCGTTGCATGTACTCATACTGGCCCGACCAGGAAAGAGAATAGCCCGGAGGGATTTCGATATTTTCAGATACCGCTTTCCTGGCTTCCGTGACATAAGTTCCCACGTCTACTCCTTCTATGTCGACGTAGATCCAGCCGTTGAGTCTGGCGTTTTCGCTTTTGATCACCGGTGGTCCCCCAACTACCCGGATATCGGCAACCTGGCTCAAGGGCACCTGAGCACCGCTCGGTGCGGCCACTCGTACCTGGCCCAGCTCCTTGAGGCTGTCGCGATATTCCCGGGGATAGCGGAGGTTGATCGGATAGCGCTCTCTGCCTTCCACGGTTTCGGTAACTTTCATCCCGCCAACTGCCGTTCGGATGACATCCTGGACGTCTCCAACATTCAGGCCGTAACGCCCTGCCATCTCGCGGTCGACGTTGATCTCCACGTACCTGCCGCCAGCCGTTCTTTCGGCAAAAGCGGACAGAGTGCCGTCAACCCGGGAAATGACCTGTTCGATGCGGGTTCCCAGTTCCTGGATTCCCTCCAGTTCCGGACCGGAAACTTTGATGCCCACCGGGGTCTTGATACCGGTGGCAAGCATATCAATCCGGGTTTTTATAGGCATAGTCCAGGCGTTGGTGAGACCGGGAAAGTCGACGGCTTGATTCAACTCCTGTTTCAGTTTTTCCACAGTCATTCCCGGCCGCCACTTGGATCTGTCCTTGAGCAGAATAGTGGTTTCAATCATGGTCAGGGGGGCGGGATCGGTCGCGGTTTCAGCCCGGCCGATTTTACCGGAAACCCGTTCCACTTCTGGAATTTCACTGATGATCTTGTCGGTCTGCTGCAGGAGCTGCTGGGCCTTGCCTATGGAGATGCCGGGGAGGGTAGTTGGCATGTAGAGCAGGTCGCCTTCCCAGAGAGGAGGCATGAACTCGGAGCCGATCTTCTTCACCGGGTAAACAGTGGAAGCCAGAACAGCCAGGGTTATGAGAATGGTGATGACAGGAAAACGAAGGGCTTTCCGGAGTACCGGCCGGTAGAGCCACATGAGCAGTCTGTTGACCGGGTTGCGTTTTTCCGGAATGATTCTGCCCCGGATAAAGTAGCCCATAAGCACAGGAATCACGGTAATGGAGAGACCGGCGGCCATGGCCATGGCATAACATTTGGTGAAGGCCAGCGGTGAAAAAAGCCTGCCTTCCTGGGCCTCCAGGCTGAAAATAGGCACGAAAGAAAGGGTGATAATGAGCAGGCTGAAAAAGATGGCCGGACCCACTTCGACCGCTGCTTTGTTGATGATCTCCCAGTGTGGGAGTTCAGGCTCATCTTCCAGATGCTTGTGGACGTTCTCCACCATGACAATGGCCCCGTCCACCATGGTGCCGATGGCAATGGCGATGCCGCCCAGCGACATGATATTGGCGTTGATGCCCTGGTAATACATGACGATGAAGGCACCCAGGATGCCGAGAGGCAGACTGACGATGGCAACCAGAGCGGAGCGGATGTGAAGGAGGAAGATGACGCAGATCAAGGCGACAATGATGAATTCTTCCAGAAGCTTTTCTTTGAGAGTGTCTACAGCATCGAGAATCAGTTCGGACCGGTCGTAGGTGGTGATAATCTCCACTCCTTCCGGCAGCCCGGCTTTGAGTGACTCCAGCTTCTCCTTGACCCGTCCGATGGTGGCCAGGGCATTTTCCCCGTAGCGCATGACCACTATGCCTCCCACCACTTCGCCCTCCCCGTCGAGTTCGGCGATGCCCCGGCGCAGAGTGGGACCGGTTTGGACTTCGGCGACGTTCCGTATCCGGACAGGCACCCCGCCTTCATGGACTTTGAGAGGAATGGCTTCTATATCGGAAACGGACTGAAGATATCCTTTAGACCTCACCATGTATTCGGCTTCGGCCATCTCCACTACGGAGCCTCCCACGTCCTGGTTTCCCTTCTGCAGCGCTTTTTTCACCTCGGTCAGCCCGATGTCATAGGCCAGAAGCTTTTCCGGATCAATTACAACCTGGTATTGTCTGACCATTCCTCCCACGGCGGCAACTTCGGCCACCCCTTCGACCGTCTGAAGTTCGTATTTCAGGTACCAGTCCTGAATGGAACGAAGGTCAGCCAGGTTATGTTTTCCGGTTCGATCTACCAGGGCGTATTCATAAATCCAGCCCACGCTGGTGGCATCCGGACCCAGGGAGGGCTGCACTCCTTCGGGCAGCTCGGAAGCCGCCTCATTTATGTATTCCAGGACCCTGGACCTGGCCCAGTACATGTCGGTGCCGTCTTCAAAAATCACATAGACGAAGGAGTCGCCGAAGAAGGAATATCCCCGCACTGCTTTGGTTCTCGGTACGGAGAGCATGGTCGTGGTGAGGGGATAGGTGACCTGGTCCTCCACAACCTGGGGAGCCTGCCCGGGATAGGTGGTTTTGATGATTACCTGGACATCGGAGAGATCCGGAATGGCATCAAGAGGAGTGTTTTTGGCCGTGTAAATACCCCAGAGAAGTAAAAGAAGGGTCCCCAGGAGGACCAGAAAACGGTTCTGAAGGGACCAGATAATGATGCGTTGAATCATTTCTGGACTCCGTGATCCGCATGACCGCTATGGTCATGCGATTCATCTCTTTTCTGCATTTCGTGCCCGGTATGACCGACATGATCGTGATGATTATCTTCTTTATCAACCTTGTCCTTTGAGTCTTGAGAAGCCTCATGCCTGTTGTTCTGGTGATCCATGCTCATGTCCGCTTCTGAATTTGAGGCGTCCATTCTCTGCAGTCCGGCCTGAAGATCGCTTTCTGCATCGAGAAGGAACTGGCCGCTGGTGACGACTCGCTGGTTTTCCACCAGTCCTTCCCGGATTTCGACCAGACCCTGTGATTCGATTCCGGTGGCGACCTCCACAGGATGGAAGCGACCTTCTCCGAGGGCGATGACGGCAACCGAGCGCTTGCCGCTTCTGATAACGGCTTCCTCTGGGACAGCAAGTACGTCTTTTCGGGGGGCGGCATGAATGATGGCTGTGGCAAACATGTTTGGTTTGAGCAGGCCGTCCCTGTTCTCAAATACCATTCTGGCCTTGACCGTCCTGGTCATGGGCTCCATGTAGGGATAGACATAGTCCACCCGGCTCTGCCACTTGCGGTCCGGGTGGAAGGGAAGCATCAGGGTGACACGGTCGCCCGCTTCAATCCAGTCGGCCTGGGAGGCATAAATATGGGCCATTACCCAGACCTTGGAGAGGTCGGCAATGGAGTAGAGCATCTTCCGGGGAGTGACGTGCATACCCTCCCGCACACCCAGTTCCGTCACTATGCCGGAATAGGGAGCTCTGAGCAGGAGGGTGGGCTTGTACTCTCCGGTTTGGACTATCTGGTCGATCTCTTTTTCGGAGATGCCGAAAAAGAGCAGGCGCTCCCTGGACTGTCTCACCAGGTCGGAGAGTTCGCCGTTTCCGGGAGATGCTCTGTCTTTCAAACGCTTATTGCGCTGCAGAGCCAAGAGGAATTCTTCCTGGGTGGTAACCAGTTCCGGTGAATAGATTTTCAGGATTGGATCTCCTTTGGCCACCCAATCGCCGGGAGCAGCAAGATACAGTTTCTCTATCCAGCCGTCGACTCTGGTATGGATATGCGACATGGAGCGTTCGTCATAGGACACTTCAGCGATAGTCCGGAAATCCCTGGAAAGCGTGGTGCGTTTTACCCTGCTGGTTTCCACACCCAGGTTATTGACCGTGACCGGATCGATAGTGATGGTCCCCGGCTCGGCAGCTATATCGTCGGCGTATACCGGCACCAGGTCCATACCCATGGGGGACTTGCCGGGCTTGTCCCGCTTGTAGTTCGGGTCCATGGGAGCTACCCAGTAGAGTATTTCTCTTCCTCCTTTCCTGCCGGAGGCAACGGTTTTGTCCTTCTCGTCCGGGGCCATTTTCCGGCCGGTTTTCTGTTTAATTTCCTTTTTTACAAGGTCCATGCCGCAGATCGGGCACTGTCCCGGTTCGTCCCTGACGATCTGCGGGTGCATGGGACCGACATATTTCACCGTTGTCTCCCGGGCGGAGGAAGCTTGGGGAGTCTGTTCGTTTGAGAGTTCATCGGGATCTGTCGTGCCGCTGAGCATCCAGACCAGCAGGCCGCCGATCCCAGCCCCGATAAGGAGAATGATCAGAAGAAGAAAGAATTTTTTCATTTTTGCTCTCCTCTACCGGCGGCCAGATAAAGCAGATCTGATCCGG
>JBEPXR010000173.1:0-5693 GCA_041641775.1 Desulfobia sp.
GAAAGTCCTTGGCAACTGCCTTCCACTGCCTGGAAAAATGGCGGCGGTAAAGGGCCAGCAGGCCTTTCTCACTTCGAGCAGCCTTTTCCAGTTCATCTGCAAACAGTTTCAAGGACACTGCTCCGTCCTTTTCCACTTTAAGCCCCGGCCAGGCAAAGCCGGTTAAATCACCTTCCCTGCTTTTGATCGGCAGCCGTTCGGGAATATCTTTGAGATTCTGGTCGGTGATCCCGCTTCTCTCCCATTTCTTTTTCAGTCTGTTTAGCCCCTGGGAAGAGGTTGCCGCAGGCTCCATCAGTGAAGTCAGCTCTCCCAGGTCCTTTCCCTCCGCCACTACCCGCCCCTTCTCATCCACCAGGGCGAAATGTATCCGCAGGTGAGCAGGCAGATTGTCGGGCTCCCATTGGTTCCGGTGAACCCGCACCCGATAATAACGAAGGAGCTGCTCTTCCAGCTGCTGAAAGAGTGAACCCTGCTTGTACTTCATAGCGTCTGCCAGTTTCCGGGCTGTTTCGGGGATCGGGACCAATTGCCTGCGCAAACTTTTTGGCAGTCCTTTAAGAAGCAGTGCCACCTTTTCCTCCAGGAGGCCGGGAACCAGCCATTCAAAATCCTCCCGGCGAAGGTTGCCGGCCAGGGCGGCGGGCACTCGGACGGTGATCCCGTCTTTCTCGGTACCAGGCTCGAACGCATAGGAGAGCGGCAGCCTGAGGCCGCCGCTTTCCATTGTTTCAGGGTAATTCTCCAGTTCCCCTTGCTCCGGAGCACTATTGGTGACATCATCTTCCTTCAAACGGAGAAACTCATCGGTCCCCTTTTTTTTCAGTAAGTGCAGAAGACCGGTCCGATCCACTATCTCGGGAGGAAGCCGCTCCTCGTAAAAAGTGTACAGAGTATATTCATCAACTCGTATATCCCGGCGTCGCATTCGTTCTTCCAGCTCGGACAACTGGTTGATCAGGGCCAGGTTGTGCTGGAGAAATTTTGGAGGTCTTCCACCAAGCTCTCCCTCCACCAGAGCTGACTGAATAAAAATCTCCCGGGCTTCATCGGGTCGGATTCTGCCGTAATTTATCCGACGACCGCTGACTATGGGCAGGCCGAAGAGAGTTACTTTCTCCAGACCGGTTACCTGCCCCCTATTCTTCTCCCATCGTGGCGAAGAATAGGTAGAACGGCATAAGCCCCCGGCCAGGGGTTCAAGCCATTCCACTTTGATCGGGGCCACGGTGTGGGCAAAAAGCCGGGAAGTCTCAACCAGTTCACCCGCCATAATCCACTGACCTCCAGCATCAAACTGACCGGATCCGGGAAAAATCATAAATTCCTTACCACCTCCGCCCAGATATATGTTCTTTGCCTTCTTGAGACCGATATTACGGAGATTGCCGCTCAAAATTGCCTTATGGACAGATTCATAGCCTTCATTTTCGTAATCAAAAGGCAGTTCCCGGTAGGAAATCATCCGGCTCCTGCGGCCCGAGGTCGAAAGGGGATCAAGACAGGATGTCTGCAGATAGGGATGCTTGAGCCCCTTGTTCCTTCGCCCTCCCTGTCCGGCGAGATTGGCCCAGATCTGTCCATGGATTTCCCGCCACTCCCTCATCCGCTGGTAGGAAAGAAAATTTTGTTTACAGAACCTGCCCAGGCGGCTCTTGCTGCTCCCGCCAGCCACCAGGGCCTGGTACCTGTCCCAGAGTTGAAGCCAGGTAAGAAAATCTGAGGCAGACGAGGCAAACTGTTTGTGAGCCTCGTCTGCCTTACCCGCCTGGTCTGAAGGTCTTACCCTGGGATCCTGAATACTCAGAGCGGCAGCGATGATAACCACTTCCCTCAGGCAGTTATTGGCCCTTGCCTCAATAATCATTCGGCTTACTCTGGGATCAAGTGGCAGTGCCGCCATCACTCTGCCCTTGGCGGTCAGCTTCCTTCTTTTGGTGATGGCCCCAAGTTCCTGCAGAGACTTATATCCTTCATTTATCGCTCTGACTGAGGGCGGATCGACAAAAGGGAATTTTTTAGGATCACCGAGTCTGAGGTCGATCATCCTCAAGATGACATCAGAGAGACTCGCCCGGAGAATCTCCGGTGCTGTGAACTCATCCCTCTTCCAGTAATCTTCTTCACTATAGAGACGCAGGCAGACCCCGGGCCCGACCCGACCACACCGACCCGTCCGCTGATCGCAGCTGGCTCGGGAGATCCGGCTGACCGGCAGTTTCGTTGTCCTGGCCCCCGGACTGTAGGAGGCGATACGAGCCAGTCCCGTATCCACCACATAGCGGATACCCGGAACAGTGACGGAAGTTTCAGCCACATTGGTGGCCACGACAATTTTTCGAAACGGGCTCGTCCGGAATATTCGATTCTGTTCCGCTCCAGTAAGCCTGCCGAACAGGGGGAGAAGCAGCGGACTCTCCTCTCTTTTCAACTTCCCGCCTTCCTTTCCCTGAAAACCTTTGGTGAGAAGCTTGATGGTTTCTCTGATGTCTTTCTCGGTGGGCATAAACACCAGGATGTCCCCAGGTCGTTCAGAATTACAGATATCAAACACGGCCTCCACAGCCTGTTCCCGGTAATCAGCATCTTCTTCCCGGGGCTCCTCCTCCAGATAGCGGATTTCCACCGGATACGTCCTGCCGCTCACCTCTATGACCGGAGCCTGGTCAAAGGCATTGGAAAACTTCTCCGTATCAATGGTGGCCGAGGTAATAACAATCTTGAGATCGGGCCGCTTACTTACCAGTCTTTTAAGTATTCCCAGGAGAAAATCGATATTCAGACTGCGCTCGTGAGCTTCATCAATGATGATGGTGTCATAAGATGAGAGAAGCGGATCACCTGAAGTCTCGGCAAGCAGAATGCCGTCGGTCATGAACTTGATCCTGGTATCCGGGCCTGTCACATCGCGAAACCTGATCTTGTAGCCCACCACGACCGAAAAAGCTTCCCCCAGTTCTTCCCTGACTCTCTGGGAAACTGAAGTAGCGGCCAGACGACGGGGCTGGGTGCAGCCGATCAGACAATTTTCACCTCTTCCCGCCTCCAGGCACATTTTAGGTAATTGAGTAGTTTTCCCCGAACCGGTATCCCCGGCCACGATAACCACCTGGTTCTCCCGTATGGCATCTACGATACGTTCTCTTTCCTCCACTACCGGGAGATGGGAAGGATATGATGATCTTACTGCTGATAACAAATCCATGTAGAAAGCATGTTAAGGTTATCGGTCGGCTTTATCGAACCCGGGTTTCGAACAACTGCCTGTTTCGTGATTCCGCAGCCTTTTCAACCTCATCAGTCAAGGTCTGTGTTCCATCTGTAAAATAATCATGAGGATTGACAGATCAAATAAAATATTGATATTATCTACTGACCATATTAGCAAGACATACTAATTTCCCAGTACCCTAAACACCATACCTTAAACCTAATAATCGAACCTATTATGAAAATTGGAAGAAACAGTCCCTGCCCCTGCGGCAGTGGACTCAAATACAAGAAATGCTGTTATGGCAACGCTGATCGTCAACCATCCGAAATCAGACCTCCCGAACAGATAACCTTGAGCGGAACTGTAACAGAGCTACAGGAAACCGCTGCCAGAAAGGAAAAGGTGCTCAAAGAACTCGGTGTCTTTATTCTCTTCTCGACCGAAGAAGGGGACGCCTGGCTTCTGGAAACCACTGACATGGACGGCGTCCAGGTAGCCGATCATGGTGAGAAGATTGATGTGGAAATCGAGGAAAATTCAGAGACCATAGAGATAAACTGGAGCCACTCCTTCAGCATCAAAAATAAAAAGTTTATAACGACCTCTTACGCAGACAGGACGGAAAAGCAGTGGGAGGGTTATCCTGCCCATGCCATATTTGCGGCTATAAAGCGTATTCGCAAAAGATTTCCTAAAGAATTGCTCGACTCTATCCATCTCGATGAAGAGGAAGTCTCCCTGAGCAAGCAAGCTTCCTGAACATGATACTGCGCCTGCTGCCGGTACTCACCGTTATGGCCTCCATATTTATGCTGTCCCATCTGCCCGGGGACAATCTTGACTTCAAGGCCCCGGCGGGAACGGATAAATTCTTTCATGCCCTTATATATGGATTCCTGGCTTTAAGTGTCATCTATGCGGTGAGGTCCGAATCGGATAAGCGAAAAACTCCCTTGCTTAAAGGGCTGGGTATACTTATCTTCTGCACAATGTACGGTGTGAGCGATGAACTCCACCAGTCATTCATAGATGGTAGATCCCAGGACTGGCGCGATCTTGTGGCTGATACCCTGGGTGCACTCCTCGTCGTGTCGGGATGGTGGCATTGGCTCTACCACCGGCCTGAGAGAAAGAACGTGCACAATTGACGCCGCTCTGCACAATCTCCACCAGGTCCAGAATTCTCATTATAATGGAACAGAAAAGAAACGGGAAACAATCCACAGAAATATCCAGATGGAGTTTATTATAAATGCCTATCTACGAATTTAAATGCCAGAAGTGTGATCGACTTTTTGAAACCATTGTCTTAAATTCTTCTCCGGAAGCACTAAAAGACATCAAGTGCCCTGACTGTTCCAGCTTTGAGGTCAAAAAGGCTGTTTCGGCATCGAACATAGGTCTTTCTTCCGGTTCGTCCTCTCTGTCAGGAATGCCTTCCCTGGGAGGCTGTAATCCCGGCTCCGGATTCTCCTGAGCCTGAAACAAGCCCGGCCGGTCCGGCCGGAATGCCGCCATGACGCCTTAGACACCATGTCCCGGTCCTCTCGGGGTAAGACCTGACATCCGTCAACCGCGAGAGATACAACCACTTGATGATTTTTCCGCCATGTCTGATATCACTGATCTCAGGGAATACCTGCAGGACCACCACGATATTCTGGCTCCCATTCTCAGATATTACCTGGAGAATGAAGAAGGCCGCAATCTCTTTCTGCGTTCGGACATTTGGGAGATTTTTGCCGATTACTGCAGGATTACCGGAAACGAACAGCTTCTCGACTCCCGCCTTGCCGGACTTTTCAGTTACGCCCAGGAAGCGGCGGCCCGCGCCCCCTGGTTCTATATTGCCCTGCGTCCCAAGATCGCCAACTGGAACTATCTCCGCCTCAACCCTGAAACCGGAGATGTTGAGGAAATAGAGATCGGAGACTTTCTCAGGTTTAAGGAGTCCATGGTGGAAGAATCTTCCAGTGAGCAGCTCCTGGAAATCGATCTGACCCCCTTTGAACGGGATTTCCCCAAAATGCACCAGACCCGCTCCATTGGCCGGGGTGTGGAGTATTTGAACCGGAGGCTCTCCAGCCGCCTCATCCAGAGTTTCAGTCAGGGAGACAGGCTTATCTTTCCTTTCCTGCGAGTGCATAGCTACAAGGGAACTCCCTTTATGCTGAACGATCGGATCGCCACAGTCACACAGCTCCAGCTGGCCCTGAACAACGGCATGGAGTATCTGGGATCCCGGCCAGCTGAAGCCGAATGGTCCGATGTGGAAGGAAAACTGCGGGAAATGGGGTTTGAGCCGGGCTGGGGACGAACCGTCGCCCAGATTAGAGAAAATTTCAGCCTGCTGGCTGATATTTTCGAAGCTCCGGATTATGGAAACCTGGAAAAATTTCTGGGCCGGATCCCCATGATCTTCAACATCGTCATTCTCTCTCCCCACGGCTTCTTTGGCCAGGAAAACGTTCTGGGTCTG